>CALLVJ010000106.1 GCA_938010625.1 uncultured Stomatobaculum sp.
AAAATTCAGCCGTCGCAAGATTGGTTGCGACCGGAATAGATCACCCCTCGCGTATGCGGGGAAAATACTATACTACATCGCTCTGGAAAGCAATGGCTTTTCCTAAGATATGTACATGATCCAGCCGCTCTCCGCTGTAGATCATCGGCGGGTACTTGGGGTTCTCGGACAAGAGTTGCAGCACCTGTGCGCCTTCGTCGTAGTACATGCGTTTGAGTGTTGCCTCGCCGTCTATCTCTACGGCGTAGACCTGACCGCTGATGATCTCCATATCGCGCTGGATAAAAACAATATCGCCGTCCAGAATCCTTGCGCCTACCATACTGTCTCCCCGCGCTTTCAGACAGAAATCGGCTTTAACATCGGTTCCGGCTTCTACATAGCTTTCGCGGTCTTCTGTGCAGAAAATGGGCTGACCGCAAGCGATTTCGCCGAGGAGCGGCACTCGCTTTGTCTGGATTGGAAGAATATTGGGGTAGGAGGGGAGAGGCGGTTCCGCCGGCGTTTCATCTGTCATGGGCACATCTAAACCCATGAGCCATACAGGGCTAACGCCTAGAGCATTTGCAATAGTAATTAATCGCGGTTGCTTAGGCTTGGAATAACCGCTTCTATATTGACTAATGGTTGCTTGTGAGATTCCGGTCTTCTCAGACAATTCAATGGGTTTCATGCCGCTGGCAGCAAGGGCCTTTTCGAGGCGACGCTGGAAAGACTCTTTCATATCCATAAGAAACCTCCTTGGGTTGATATTAAAAGAGTACCATATTAAATTGGAACTTTCAACAAATTAAACACAAGGATTCAAAATCTTAAAAATATCGCTTGACGGAATACTTTCAAAATGTTAAAGTAACAGAGAAAGGAGGACAGATGAACAGGCTAAAAATGAGAGGTAGAATTGTAGAGTTCTTTGGAACGCAGCAAAGATTTGCGCAGCATCTTGGGCAGACAGAGCAAACGGTATCCAAGAAATTGCATGGAAAGTCGGATTTCTCGCAAGAGGATATAGTTCGTTGGTGTGACGCTCTGAAAATTCCGACAGCTGAGGTGGGAGAGCTTTTTTTTGCTGATTGACTTTCAAAAAGTTAAACATCCGGAAGAAAGGAGGTGTCTATGGCACGACACATATCAAAGTTCCACACCACAGACGATGAGGGGAGACACTACCTCGAGTACTTCATTCAGTTCGGGCTTTTTGGCTGGGCGTGCTCGTTTTCGTTTACGAGACGCACGCTGGGCGAAAGGCCGAAAGAGATTCGGGGCTGGACGCGCATCGTCGTCGAGACAGACGAAGAAAACCCGACGCCCATCGCGACCATCACGGAAGACAATATCGAGATGGCTGACGGGTATCGGGTTCGAGAAAGACCGGACTACGACTGTTAATGTTCCGTGTCCCTAGGCGGGCAAGGGTCGTTACCGTAGCTGTCTTTTGAAGCTATCTGACCGTTGCGCTTTTGGACGATTCGCTCGCTTTTCTGGTTTTTAGCGATTTTCCTAGCGCAGGCCGCAGCTTCTGCCTGGGTGTCAAATAGCTTCGTATCACGCGAGTTACCCTCTCCGTGCACGGCCCATTTGCCGTTGCGGGGGGATACCCATTGATTTTTACCCATTGTCAGTACCTCCTCTCTACAGACTCGGGCATGGCAGTGCCCTGTATGTCCAGTATAGGGGGGAGCAGAAAGTGAATCAACTGGAGGAAAAAGATGAGAACTGAAAAGAAAAAGCCCCTCCGAGCGAAGCGCAAGCACTTCCTCCGGAGAGGCGTGTATCAGGACTATCTTCCGGCAGACCTTGTTGTTGAGGACATGGTTGATGATTGCTGGAAGGTAATCCGGTTGTCGCTGCTGCTAGGCACGGCCAGCGCGGGTGCACTGGCCTACTTCCATCAGCGGGAACTTTTGGCAATGATGTCCATTGCAGCAAAGAGGATGCGGATGGCGATGCTGAGAGCTGTGCAGAGGTCTTTGAGGGAGGTGAGTATCTATGGCAGAGAAACAGAGTAAATACCATGTCGCGCGGCTTGAACTGATTGATGGAGAGTTGCTGCTTGATGGCAATGTTCTTCCGACTGTGGAGTCCTACGAAATCAAGACACTGGACGCTGGCATGGCGGAGCTAACTGTCAAAATGGCAGTTGATGTAACCAGCAAGACTACGGATTGAAGTGCTTCAAAATTTTGGCTTTTACGACAGAGGCAGCTATCCCGGCAAGTGCGTGTATGGACTGGACGCCGAGTTCAGATGCAATATCCTTCGCTTTTTTCCAAGTGGTGTCGGTGCGTATGTCCTCCAGTAGCTGATGACCTTGGTAGGTCAGAGAAGTGATGCGCGCCACCTGCGGAAGAAGGCAGCGAGTGACCGGGACGGCTGCACCGGTTATCATACCCGCCTCATAGAGTTTCAGGCAGTGATAGTTGAGGACATCCTCGGAGTAGTCAGGGTACATCTCGGCAAGCTTAGGAACAGTCAAGATTTCGTTGGGTTCAAGTGCCTCTACAGCGAGCATGATGTCGCGGGCGCAATCGGGAACAAATTTCATTTTCAACCTCCTTCTGGTGAGGGCACAGGAGACAGCCCTACATCCAGTATAGGAGAAAACCGACAGAAAGGACAGAGAAAAGGAGGAAGTTAAATGCTGCATCACTACATCACGAAATACTGGGACGTGGATGAGAACGCGCTTTTTGTAGAAGCATGGCTGCAGTTCAATATCTTTGACTACTGCTTTTGCTTCTCCAGGAGAAAAGAAAGGATCACCGCCAAAGATCTGCATCTCGGCGATGATCCAGAAGCGGACTAATTACTTAGTCCAGCCGCGCTTTGGCTTCTGCGTCGGCGGAAGCCTTTTGCCCGGAGCAATTTCAACCGTGCGACCGTTACTGACCTTTCCACCACGGGGCCCGACTTCGTGATAGGTTCCCGCGGGTTGGTTGTCAGTACCCGGCTTAATTGGCTTTTTAGGCATCGTTAGTACCTCCTCTCTACAAACTCGGGCATGGCAGTGCCCTGTATGTCAAGTATAGGGGAGGGAGCATCAGGAGAAAAGGAGTGGTTGCATGAATTTGCTTTATGAGCTCACCGAGAACGACATCGACATGCTGGACGAGCTCGTGGGGAGGCTCAGTAAGCTACAGAAACGGGCGCATATCTCCATGAATCGTATCGAGGGCTGCGCGTCCTCGTCGCACGCGCAGTGGTATTCGTATCAAATCGCGGAGGACATCGGGGAGGCAGCGTGCATCTGTAAGAATTTCTGGGATGCGATTTGCGAGATGTGCGAATGCGCAGGCGTGGACAGGGAGGAAGCGAAATGAGAAAAGAGTTTTTGAAAAAGGTACAGGCCGACGTCAGCCGACTCGAGGAGTTGCTGCACAAGTTCGAAGGCATCCATGAAAAGGCCGTCGACGATCTCGACGCACTCGAGATTGCAGACGCGGAGGGTGACGGCACCGAGCCGGCCTACCTTCTTGCTATTTCCAGCGGCATCCGGCAAGCGATGGATGAGTGCGTCGATTTCGATGCGCACTTTCGGAAAAAGTACGGCACGAAAGAGGAGGCGGAGACATGAGAAGGAATAGCGTTACGCTGCTGATTGACATGGCTCGCACGGCGATGGGGACGGTCAGCTGTATACGGCAAGCCGCATACACACTCGAGGATGACGGCGATGTCACGGAGCTGATAGCGGACAGCCTTAACGAGGCACACACCGCGCTGGAGGTGATCGAGGAAGAGCTCCGTGAGTACCGCATCGAAAGAGCGAGGGGGGTGACGACATGGCAAAGAGTTCACTGGCAGCACAGGCTATGATTCTCAAGCGCTGCGCTGGCACTATCAAAAGAGAACTCGTGCGCGGCAGAAAGTGCGCGACTGCGAAGTATTTTCTTGATCGCGCCGAGAAAAATCTGCTCTATGCTGCCCAAGAGCTCAGGGTGTGGGAGGCGGCGTACTGCGAGGAGGACGCAGAGACAGTTCGCATTCACGAGCCGCTTTCTGAGAACAAAACATGACGACTATAGCCCGGTGGGCTGAGGCAGAGGAGCGACACGAGTAAGGGAAGGAGGATATCGTGAAAACACAGTACAACGCCGTCAGGAGTTTCCGGTCGGAGATGGAGGGGCTGAAAGCGTTTCTCGGCTGGTCGAACAAGAACCTTGCCGACTGGCTCGGTTGCTGTGAGTCGACTGTCAGCGCGATGTACAGGGATCCGACAAAGGCGCGCGGGCTGTATGTCCTGATGGTGCATCAGAGGTACCGCGAGGAGCAAGCGAAAATGTTAATGGTTTAAGCAGGAGGCGCGATGAACAACACAACTTTACTGCTGGAGGCCTTGGCGCTGACCAAGGACGCATACGACCGGCTGGGAGGAATCTCTTTCGATATGAGCGAGGCAGAGGACACGCTTCGTATAGCGAAAGTGCGCTTCTGGTTAGCGTCCGCGCACAGGCAGATTGGGGAGCTACTGCACGATAGAGCAGGGAGAAAAACTTGCGAGCCATGAGCTCGCATACGGAGGAGAGGTAGAGAGATGAGCAAGATTGAAGTCGTGAGAACGGATGACGAGCACCTCAAGGCGTGCATGAGGGCGGTCAATGAGAGCAGCCGGTCGCACCTGCTGCGCGAAC
>CALLVJ010000107.1 GCA_938010625.1 uncultured Stomatobaculum sp.
TGTCTCAAGCAGACCTGCTCTCGCACCGCCGATTGCCGCGCCATAAGCCAGTGCCTTCTCGAGTGCCTTGCCCGTCGCATCCTGCTCAACTGCGATCAGCATCGGAACACCCTTGCCGTCCAGGAACTCGCTGCGAACGGTGTGACCCGGTGCCTTCGGCGCGATCATTGTGACATCGACAAATTTCGGCGGCGTGATGAGACCAAAATGAATGTTGAAGCCGTGTGCGAACATGAGCATGTCGCCCTCGTTCAGGTTCGGCTCAATGTCCTTCTTGTACATGTCTGCCTGCAGCTCATCGTTGATCAGAATCATGATGATATCTGCCCACTTTGCAGCCTCGGCATTGGTCTTCACCGTGAGCCCCTGCTTCTCTGCTTTCTCTTTCGACTTGGAACCCTCGTAGAGCCCCACACAGACATCGACGCCAGAATCTTTCAGGTTCAGCGCATGTGCGTGACCCTGGCTGCCATAACCGATAATCGCAACCTTATGTCCCTTCAAAATGGAAACATCGCAATCTTCCTGATAATAAATCTTCAGTGCCATACTACTTTCCTCCATCTGTTTCGTGTCAACAAAAGCATTATCAAAAAAGACCGAATTCTGCGACTCTCAGTCCGCGAAAGAACCCAGTTCTGATAACCGAATTTACGGCAGGTATCTCACATCTTCCGCACCGCGCGCGAGACCCGTAATACCCGTTCTCGCAAGCTCCAGAATTTCATACTCTTCTAACAGCTTGAGCAGTGCGTCCAGCTTGCTCTGTGTCCCTGTCAGCAGAATAGTGAGGGAACTCTTGCCCACATCCACAATGCTTGCGCGAAAAATCTGCACGACCGCATGGACAGACTCCCGCTGCCCTGCGTTCGCGCGTATCTTGACCATCATGAGTTCGCGGTAAACGCTTCGATCCTCCGGCAGACGCTTGATATCCTTGACATCCTCTAGCTTCCGGATCTGTTTTTCAATCTGCTCCAGTACATCGTCGTCGCCGTTTGAGACCACCGTCATTCTTGTATAGCGCGGATTTGCCGTGACGCCCGCCGTAATGCTCTCGATATTGTAGCCCCGCCGCGTAAATAGGCCTGCAATGCGGCTCAAGACGCCGGGCGTATTGTCCATCAAAAGCGAAAAAACGACTCTCATCTGCATTTCCTCCGTGTATACGGAAGCTATGATAACAACGGGCTTACAAAAAGTCAACTTGCGATCTTTGTCCTTACGCTGGCTGCTCTGCCACGTTTTGCTGTCTAAATCCATGTTTTCCAGCCTGATTTTGTAGGAATTTCACAGCAATTTATATGAGCCTTCAAAAATCCGTCGATTTATCTAAGACCCTCCAAAAATCACGTTTCCTTTTTTCAAAATCTCTGTCCGGGCGCACACAGCGCAGGTTACAGCAAGAACTTGAAGGGGCGCTGTGCTCTCACACAGCGCCCCTTCAAGTTACTCTTTTCGCGGTTTCTATCCAGTCGCACATCCCTGTATGGCATGCGCCACTGTTCACTCACCACGATTCACTTCTTTGTACCGCTCTTTACTGCTCTTCTCTCTTCTTCGCGACCGCGAAGCCCGATAACAGCAGAGCAACTGCCATCCCAGCCAGGTTCAGCGCAAACGGTGCCTCGC
>CALLVJ010000108.1 GCA_938010625.1 uncultured Stomatobaculum sp.
CCGCCGATTCCGATGAGGCCTGTGTATTTTTTATTCTCCTTCATCCATTGGTTCATGAAGATGGTCACAAACATGGCAGTCATGACAAAATCGAGCCCTTCGGTGTTAAACTTGAGGAGAGAGCCGATCAGGTCGCCGAGTGTTGCGCCGGAAACCCAATAGATGTGATTCAAGAGGGTCACAAAGAACATAAACCAGCCGCGGTCCACATCGGCCGGAATATCTGCCGTATAGTTGATCGAAAAAGTTTCGTCGCACATACCAAAGATAAGGTAGGGCTTTTTCCATCCCATTCCTTTGAAGTGGTCTAACATGGTAATGCCGTAAAACAGATGCCTTGCCTGAACCAAGAGAGTCACCGTAAGCGCTGTGAGCGGCGCGAAGGTCGACATCAGCATGGAGACAGCGATGAATTCCAGGGAGCCTCCGTAGATGAGCAGACTCATGAACATGGGATACACAAAGGAAAAGCCGTTCACATTCATCAGGATGCCGTAGGCAAGCGCCAGAAACCAGAAGC
This sequence comes from uncultured Stomatobaculum sp., assembly GCA_938010625.1. Taxonomy (GTDB): domain Bacteria; phylum Bacillota; class Clostridia; order Lachnospirales; family Lachnospiraceae; genus Moryella. The sequence goes on from CALLVJ010000108.1 coordinate 521, forward strand.
CGGCGAAGATCGGAAGCGTATAGGGAAAGGCAGCTTTCAGAGCTTTTTGTTTCATCAATCCCTCATTGAAACTAAAACGAACAGAGTGTAAGATAAAACGAATTAAGATAAAATGAATGGTGAAAGAATAACACCGAACGCTAAAACACACAAGATGTAAATTATAATTTTTGCATTTACGGAGATGCCATGGAAGCCGGAGAAATCATCGCATACAATCTGAAACGCTTGAGAAACGAAAGAAATCTGACACTCGGTCAGCTTGCCAACATGGCCGGTGTCAGTAAGGTGGTTCTCTCGCAAATTGAAAAGGGAGAGGCAAACCCCACCATCAATACGATATGGAAGATTACGGGAGCGCTGCAGTTGCCGTATTCCGCTCTCTTGGAAATGCCGGAAAAGGCTGCGGTTCAGATTCGGAAAAAGGAGATTTCCGCGCTTTCGGAGGACAAGTACCATATCTTCAACTATTATGCGAAGACTGCAGATCGAAACTTTGAATTGTATCAGATTGAGGTGGAGCCGGGCTGCGAGCACGCATCCATCGGGCATTCCACGAATAGCTTTGAGTATCTGATGATGCTGAAGGGAGAGCTGATTCTGGAAACCGGCGGTGAGACGTACGCCCTCAAGAAGGACGATGCTGTTTGTTTTGATGCCTCCGGCGCGCATTCCTATAAAAATGTCGGCAAGAAGGACGCCAAGGCTGTGCTGTTGATTTATTATCGATAAGGGAAGCCGCGTTTCGGTTCAGGAGCGGCTTTCTCAGAGAGGGCAAAGGAGGAGCAATATGAAGTTGTTGCTGACAGGTTTTACGCCGTTTGACGGCGAGGCAATTAACCCTGCACTGGAGGCGGTGAAGTGCGTGAAACCCGAGATTGCCGGCATGGAAATTGTCAAGTTGGAAGTCCCGACCGTCTTCGGTGAGTCTGTACGCTTGGTTGCGGAAGCCATAGAGCGTGAGCAACCGGACTTTGTGCTCTCGGTCGGACAGGCGGGCGGGAGGGCGGAAGGCACGCCGGAGCGCGTTGCCATCAACGTGGACGATGCTCGAATCCCGGACAATGCGGGACAGCAACCGATCGATGTCCCGATTTTCGCGGACGGCGAAAACGCCTATTTTGCAACCTTGCCGGTGAAGGCGATGACGGATGCCGTGCGGAAAGCAGGGCTGCCCGCGGCACTCTCGAACACCGCGGGGACCTATGTCTGCAATCACCTGATGTACGGCGTCTTGCATCATCTGAATCGACACCATAAGGACGCCAAAGCCGGATTCATTCATGTGCCCTATATCCCGGAGCAGACTGCGGACAAGCCCGGCGTCCCGTCTATGCCGCTTGATGACATCGTGAGGGCGTTGGAGGCAGCGATTGCCGCGATACCGGCACATGATACGGACGTAAAAACGGCTTACGGAAGAGAGTGTTGATAGCAATGATTGAGAAAATCAACGGCGACATAGCTCACTTTGAAGCAGCGCTCACGTCGGAAGACTTGGCGGATTTGTTGTCGGATGCCGGAATACGGCTTATCCGCTCCTGGGGCGCTTACCGTCCGGGTGCGTCGGATTTGGAGAAGCTCAATGACTTATTTCGCCTTCGCCCTGAGGTCGAATTTTGTGCGACGGAGCCGGGGCAGTTGAAAGGCCTTCCGGAATTGCAGCGGGTTAGCGAAGCGGTCTCAGGCTGCTTCGGTGAGGCGCTTGAAGACTTAAAAGCGCTGAAACGATTGCGTAGCCTCGGCCTCACGGAACCGGATTTCACAGCGCTCCCGGAATATGCGGATACGCTGGAGGAACTTAACCTTTCCGGCAGATTCAGTAAAAAGAGCGGCGCTTGCCTTTCTAAGCTTACGCGGCTTGAGGCACTTTCGCTGAGCGGAACCACACTGGAGTCTTTTGCTTGCATCGGCAAGCTTAAACTCACTTCCCTCTATGTATACGGCAACCGGCCGAACAGCCCTGCCGGACTGGAAGCACTGTCCTCGCTTCGGGAGCTTCGCGTAAAAAACAATTCCTCCTGGACGGATTTTTCGTTTCTGACAGAGCTCAGAAACTTAGAGTCGTTATGCCTGGAGTACTGCGCCAAGTTGCGGGCGCTCGTTCCGCTCGACGCTTTGCGTCAACTGAGATACGTCAAGCTCGGGAACTGCGACAGCCTCGAAGACCTTTCGCCTCTCTGGCGCCTGACAGCGGACTGTGAGGTCCTTGCGACGGGAAGAAAACTCTTGCAGGCGGGGATTGCCTACGAATACAGTCCGAAAACCGGCGTAGCGGACTGGTGCAGGGAAGCTTCTCTCAATCTGCCGGCGGAGATTCTTGCGCGCGGGAGAGAGGTACCGTATTAAGGCGGCGAAAACCGGGGAAACGGTCGATAAACCGGTCCGTAGGTCCGATTTCACACGGATTTGCAGGCCAGTTTTCCTTACCGTCAGGAGCGTCTTTTTGCTCACAAATGCCTGTTAAAGTGCACAAAATGATTGCTGTTAAAACGAGATCATTATATAATAAGTCCAAACTCGGAGCGTGAATCGGGTCGTGTTGCAGTGAAAGCAAAGGAATGTCACGAAGCGCAGACTCGTGCATGGCGCCGGGGGATAAGGAGGCGGGGCATGAAAATCACGGAGATTCGGCTCGGAAGCATCTCGGTACCGCTGCGGGTGCCTTTTAAGACAGCGCTTCGCACGGTGACAAGTGTCGAGGATATCATCCTCGAAGTGCATACCGACACAGGAGCAGTGGGCTACGGCGAGGCACCGCCGACGGGCGCGGTGACCGGGCACACGACGGGCGCCATTGTCGGGGCGCTGAAGGATCACATCATCCCCAACCTGCTCGGCAGAGAGGTCGATGACTTTGAGGATTTGATGCAGCTCGTTCAGTCCTGCGTACACGGAAACAGCAGTGCGAAGGCGGCGGCGGATATGGCGCTCTGGGATCTCTACGGGCAGCTTTACAAGCTTCCGGTCTACAAGCTCCTTGGCGGCGCGCGGAAACAATTGGTGACGGATATCACCATCAGCGTGAACGAGCCGGAGGAGATGGCGCGTGACGCAGTCAATGCAGTCGCGCGCGGCTATGACTGCCTGAAAGTAAAGGTCGGTGCAAACCCAGCGCTTGATGTGGAGCGCCTTAAGGCAGTCCGTCAGGCAGTGGGAAATGACATCTGCCTTCGGATTGATGCGAATCAGGCATGGCAGCCCAAACAGGCAGTGCGCATTCTAAATGAGATGCAGGAGCAGGGATTGAGACTGGAATTTGTGGAACAGCCAGTCAAAGCATATGATCTGGAGGGACTGAAATATGTGACGGATCACAGTTATGTCCCTGTTCTTGCGGATGAAAGCGTCTTTTCTCCGCGCGATGCGATGAAAGTACTCACGCAGCGGGCAGCCGATCTCATCAATATCAAGCTGATGAAGTGCGGCGGCATCTACAATGCGCTGAAGATTGTCTCTGCAGCTGAGATCTATGGCGTCGAGTGCATGATTGGCTGCATGCTGGAGGCGAAGATTTCTGTCAACGCAGCGGTAGAACTTGCCTGCGCGAAGAAAATCTTTACCCGCATTGATCTGGATGGTCCAGTGCTCTGCAGCGAGGATCCGGTCATTGGCGGCGCGCGCTTTGCAGAGAAGATGATCACGGTATCGGATGAAGCCGGTATGGGCATTCGCGGTGCAGTGGGTCTGCGGTATCTCGATTAAGAATTGTGTGGTGCATCAGAAAAAATGGAATCAAGGCAGGGGGGAAAACGATGATCACGAATGGATTTACCTATATTGCATTTCTGATTTTTCTAGCTGGAATATTTTTGTTTCTGGAGAAGAAGACCAAGGCGAAGATTTTTAATGTTGTGCCGCCGCTGGTATGGATTTATGTGCTCAATATGATTTTCTGTACCCTGGGACTTTACAAGTCCGAGGCGTGCGAGGCCACTTATTCCGCGCTGAAAAATAATATTCTCTACGCAATGATTTTTGTCATGCTGCTGCGCTGCGATTTCCGAAAGCTCTCAAAACTCGGTGGGCGCATGGTCGCGATTTTCCTTGGCTGCTCTGTGACGCTGGCAATCGGTTTTCTGCTCGGTTATCCAATTTTCAAGGGCATGCTCGGAAGCAATACCTGGGGTGCGGTCGCAGCGCTCTATGCCTCCTGGGTCGGCGGCTCGGCGAACATGGCAGCCATGCAGGCTGCGCTTCCGGTCGATGCGGGCGCGTATAGCTGTGCGCTTGCGCTCGATACAGTCTGCTACTCCGTCTGGATTGCGCTGCTTTTGCTCGCAGTCAAGTATGCGGGGCGTTGGAACAGCGCTGTCAAAGCGGATACCTCGAAGCTCCAGGCAATCGCAGAGAGCGCAAATGCCGAGGTTTCCAAAGGAAAGAAGAATGCGACCAGTGCGGACTGGATTTTCCTGATTGGACTCTCGCTCATGGTGTCCGCGCTCTCCCAGATGGTCGGAAAAAGCTGCAATGCAGCGCTCACGGCCGCAGGTCTCGGCATGTTTGACAAAGGAACGCTCACAACGGTTTTTGTCAGTATTCTCGGCCTGATTTGCGCGGGCACTTCGCTCGGCAAGCTTCCGGCGGTCGAAGAGCTCTCGAATGTATACCTCTATACGGTTGTTTCGCTGCTTGCATCGACCGCGTCTGTATCAGATCTGCTCTCAGCGCCGATGTGGGTGGTTTACGGCCTTTTCATTTTGACCATCCATGTTGTTCTCATGTACTTGCTCTCGAAGGCATTTCACTGGGATCTCTGCATGGTATCGACTGCATCGCTCGCGAACATTGGCGGTTCTGCGTCGGCGCCGATTGTGGCCTCGGCATACGATCCCTCGTATGCCGGTATCGGTGTTTTGATGGGCGTGCTCGGCGCGGCGATCGGAAACTTTATGGGACTTGGCATGGGGGCATTGCTGCGCCTCTTCCTCTAGTCCCGGCCTTTAAAATGCGGGGAATCCTGACACAGGCGTAAATGGGGGAGAGCGGATGGCTGTGCCCCGGGTGGGAAGGATTGATTTTTGCCGCATGAAATGAAAGGACTGTGAGCTTTCCGGGATGCCCATACTGCGGGCATCCCGGAGTGCTTTAAAAAAGAAAGGGCAGAGTGCCATGCGTAAAAATATA
>CALLVJ010000109.1 GCA_938010625.1 uncultured Stomatobaculum sp.
CTTTAAGATCAGTTGATCCTCGCTGAGGTTGAGCGCCTTGGCCGCTTCCTTGAGGCCGTTGATATGGCTCGCGCTGTAACCCTCGTTCTCGTCGCCAATCAGCAGCATGCCGATTTTTAACTTCTCCTTCGGAACCACTGTCTGAGTCGAGCCCTCTGCTGTCGTCGTGCTCTCAGCAGCTGTTTCCTTCTTCGCTCTGCTGCCGCATCCCCCGAGAAGCAGTGCCGCCGAGAGCAGCGCGCAGACTGCCTTTGCCGTCTTTTTCATACCATCCTCCCTGAACTTCTTTTTGTATCTTTCTTGTATAACATACTGTTCTTCTCATATAACATATTTTTCCCGCGGCCTCAAGCCCTTCTCAGTCACTGACAACGCGCGTTCTGATGCGTTTTCGCGCCCAGACTTCCGGCGACAACAGGAAGAGAATCGGAAAAATCTCCAGGCGGCCAAACAACATGTCGACTGATAACACAAACTTCGAGAAATCCGAGAAGGCGCTGAAATTTCCAGTTGGTCCCACCATGCCAAGACCGGGGCCTATGTTGTTAAAGGTGCAGATAACCGCCGAGAAGGTTGTCTCAAAGCTCTTGCCATCCAGAGACACTAAGAGCAACGAGACAATCAGAATGCAAAGATAGGCTGCGAGAAAGGCTGTCGTGCCGAACATCACGGAATTGTCCACACGGCGCCTGTCCATACGTACCGAGCGCACGCGGCGCGGATGTATCATCTGACACATCTGTGTCTTTAGATGTTTTCCGAGGAGCAGCACGCGTGACACTTTCATGCCGCCGCCAGTTGACCCTGCCGAGGCACCGATACACATCACACACAGCAGCAGGTAGCGCGAGAACTCCGGCCACTTGTCAAAGTCCGCCGTGCAGTAACCCGTCGTCGTCATGACTGACGAGACTGAGAAAAAGCTGTCGCGGAAAGCCTGACCAAAATCGCCGGGGTAAAATCCGCGGCACACATTGACCGCAATGAGCAGTGAGGCGCCGAGCATGATCATCCAGTACCAGCGGAACTCCTCATTGTGGAGCACATCCTTCCACTTCCGGGTCAGTATCAGATAGTAGACTGAGAAATTCACACCAAAGAGCGCCATAAAGATGGCGATTGTCATCTGCACCACCTGGCTCGGATAGGCGGCAATCGAATTGTTCTTAATGGAAAACCCCCCTGTGCCCGCCGTACCAAAGGTATTCAGCACGGCGTCAAAGAGCGGCATCCCCTCAAACAGCAACACGACAATCATGAGGACTGTCATTGCAAGATATATAATATAGGTAATCTTTGCGGTCGCCGAAATCTTTGGCACCAGTTTGCCGACCGAAGGTCCCGGGCTCTCCGCCTTCATCAGGTTAAAGGGTTCCCCGTCGCCCTTGGCGAGCGGCAAAACGGCAAGCAGGAAGACCAGCACGCCCATGCCGCCGATCCAGTGGGTAAAGCTGCGCCAGTAGAGAAGACCGTGCGGCATTCCCTCGACACTTGTCAGGATACTGGAGCCCGTCGTCGTAAAACCGGACACGGTCTCAAACCAGCAGTCTATGTAGCGCGGAATCTCCCCGCTGATATAAAAGGGCAGCGCCCCAAACAGCGAGAGCACAATCCATCCGAGCGCACAGACCACAAACCCCTCGCTCATCGAAATGGAGCGGTGACTTCGGATGCAGGAGAGCAAGATTCCAGGAATCATGGTGATAATAACAGCAATGACAATCGCGCGCTCGCTCGCCGGTTCCCGGTAAGCAGCTGCTACTGCAATCGCCGGCAGAAGAAAAATCCCCTCCACAAGGAGAATATAACCCATGTATTTTCCAATCAAACGGTAATTCATGCCTCGCCTCCGCGATTTCGAAAGATATCCGTGAGGTTCGAGATCATCTGGCTTGCATTCGCAATGACCACAATCGAATCACCGTGCATCAGGCAGTCCTGACCGCCCGGAATAATGACCTTCTGGTTTCTGACGATGCCTGCAATCAGGATGGAAGACTTTAGAGGCAGTTCCATGATCGGCTTATTCACGAAGGGCGCATCCTCGGGAACGGTGAAGCCGAGCGACTCAATCGAACCGCCGCCAAGCGTATGGAGGGTCTCGACCGAACCCTCGCGCGACTGGCTCGCCGCGCGGGCGTAGCGCGTAATCTCATTTGCGGTCAGCAATTTCGGGCTCACAACCGCGCCTAAGTGCTCCTGCCCGAAGAGATTCAGATACTCCGTCCGGTTTACCTTCGTGATGGTCTTCTTCGTGCCAATCGAGTGGGCGTAGAGGGAAATCATGATATTTTCCTCGTCAATGCCGGTCAGCGGCACTACAGCGTCCATGTTCGCAATCCCCTCTTCCGCAAGCACATGCTGGAGGGAACCGTCTCCGTGGATAATGGCAGCGCCCGGCAGAAGGTCTTCCAGCACTTCGCACTTCTGCCGGTTCGATTCCACAATCGTCACATGCAGCCCGGAGCGCAGCAAATCGGTCGCGAGATAGCGGGCAATCGCGCTGCCGCCGATGATCATCACATTTTTCACGTCGAGCGTCTGGATGCCGAAGCGGTGCAGAAGCGAGGGCAAATCTGCAGTCGCCGCCGCAAGTCCCAGCTTATCGCCCGCGCGGAGTTCAGTGGAGCCCGAGGGCACCAGCACCTCACCGTTTCGCTCAATCGTGCAGATCAGAGCCTTCTTGTCGAGGACGTTCGTGAGCTCCGAGAGCTTCCGGTCGGTGAGGTTTCCCTCCTCCGGGACAATGAGCTCGACCATCTCTGCCCGGCCGCCCGCAAACGAATTGCGCGTTAAGAAGCTTGGAAACTGCAGCAGGCGGAAAATCTCTTTCGCGCAGGTCTTCTCCGGATT
>CALLVJ010000110.1 GCA_938010625.1 uncultured Stomatobaculum sp.
TGATTGTACGCCGCAGGAACTTGAGGAAAAGCTCTTTTCCTGTGGCTTTGAAGTGGAAACACTCGAGGAGGTCGGCGCGCACGTTTCCCGCGTTGTGGTCGGGCTGGTCACAAGCTGTGAGCCCATTGAGGGCACGCACTTGCACCTCTGCGAGGTGGACTGCGGCAGCGAGGGCAAGTTCCAGATATGTTGCGGCGCGGACAATGTGGAGGCCGGCAGGAAGTTCCCGACCGCATTGATTGGCGCGACGGTCTGCGAGACCAATAAGGAGAGAAGCGAGATCGTCGGCACTGTGACGATTCAGGCGGGCAGGCTCCGCGGCTATGACTCCTTCGGCATGCTCTGCTCCGGTATGGAGCTGGGTCTGAACGAGGATCTGTATCCGGGCGCGGGTTACAACGGACTCCTGGTGCTTCCGGACGATGCTGTCCCGGGCGCGGATGTAAAGCCGCTCCTTGGTCTCGACGACTGGCTCTTTGACATTGCCATCACGGCAAACCGCCCGGATTGCCAGGGCATTTATGGCATCTCACGCGAAGTCGCAGCCGTGCTCGGCAAGGAATTGAAACCGCTGCTGGTCTCATATCGCGAAGAAAAAGTCGCGCCGCATACGCTCAAGGTGGATGTCGAGGCGCCGCAGTACTGCCCGCGCTACGAGGCGCACGCAGTGAAGGATGTAAAGATTCAGCCCTCGCCCGCGTGGATGCGCCGCCGTTTAAGCTTGGTCGGCGTGAGCGCGATTTCCAATATGGTAGACATCACGAACTACGTGATGCTGGAGCTTGGCCAACCGATGCACGCGTTTGATCGCCGTGACCTCATCGGCGACCACATCGTCGTGCGAACGGCAGCGGAGGGCGAGAAGCTCGTGACCCTCGACGAACAGACGCTCACGCTGAATCCAAGCAATCTGTTGATTTGCGACGGCGAAAAGCCGGTCGGTCTCGCTGGCATCATGGGCGGCCTCAATTCGGAGATCAAGGAGACGACGACCGCAGTCGTTTTTGAGGCGGCAAAGTTTGCGCGTGACAACATCCGCCGCAGCGCCCGCGCGCTCGGAAAGCGCACCGATGCGAGCGCGCATTTTGAGAAAGGAACCGATGAGTACACGGTGGAACTCGCGATGCAGCGCGCGCTGCACCTGACCGAGGAGCTTGGCGCCGGCACAGTCACGGACGAGAGTGCGGGACAGAACACGGGCAACAGCATTGAGAAGCGCCCGCTCACGGTGAGCCTGGCCCGCGTGAACGGTGTGCTCGGCATCGAAGTGCCGGGAGAGGCGGTGTGCCGCATCCTCGCAAACCTTGCTATGGAGCCGGAGCTCGAGGGCGATGCACTGCGTCTCAAGATTCCCGCTTACCGCGAGGATATGGAGAGCTATCAGGATGTCGCCGAGGAAGTGATTCGCTTCTACGGCTACGAGCACCTCGTGCCGAGCTTCTTAAAGAGCGCGGAAGTCACGAGCGGCGGTCTGAGCGAGAGACAGCGCCGGGAATTAAAGCTCAAGGAGACGCTTGCGGGCGGCGGCATGTACGAGGCAATTCACTACTCCTTCTTCTCCCCGGCGGACTTAAAGCTGTTCCGCTATCCGGAGGGGAGCGAAGCGCTCCGCGCAATTCGCATTCTGAACCCGATCAGCGAGGAGCTCTCGCTGATGCGCACGGTGCTCTCGCCCTCCATGGCAAATGCCGTCATGCGAAACCAGAAGGCAGGGAACCTCTCAGGCAGACTTTTTGAGCTCGCAAAGGTTTTTATTCCGAAGGCATTACCGCTCACGGACTATCCGGACGAGAGAGCGCATTTGGCGTTTGCGTTTTTTGGAAAAGAGGAGAATTTCTTTACGCTGAAAGGTGCGCTGGATCTCGCTGCCAGGAGCCTGCATGTCAAGTTCCGCTATGAAGCTTCGATTGAACCATTTACGCACCCCTACCAGACCGCCGCGGTCTATGTGGGCAATGTCAAGATAGGTTACCTCGGCAAGCTCGCCTACGACATTGCCGGGGAACTGAATCTCCGCACGGACGCGTATCTCGCGGAGCTGGATCTCGAGACCATTGAGAGCCTGCCGCATGAGCAGGTCTACTTCACACCGCTCCCGAAGTTCCCGGAGGTACAGCGCGATCTCGCGCTCGTCATGGCCAAGAGTATCAGCTGTGACCAGGTCGTGAATCTGATCCGCAGTTGCAGCCCGCTGATCCGCGAGGTGAAACTCTTTGATATTTACGAGGGCGCGCCGATTCCGCCGGATAGGAAGAGCCTCGCATTTACGGTTACGTTCCGCCCGGAAGAGAAGGCACTCGCGCCGGAGGATACGGATGCTCTGGTACAACAGATTCTGGAGCGCTTAAGGACCAGCTGCGACATTGTGCTGCGCGTCTAAGTAAACGAAGCTCACAACCGAAAATTCAAATTCCCGAGCGAAAAGACGAGCCCTTGTCTCCCCGGCGGGAGAAAACAAAAAAGCTGTGTGCATCTGCACGCAGCTTTTTTCGTATAACAATGGAGTCGCTAAGTCTCAGCCTTTTTTCTTCGGATTTTCTGGGAACCAACCCTTTTTGACGCGCTCCTCCTGCTCAAAGAGCTCCAGTATGCTCCAGAGGCAGCTTACACCGAAGACTGCGCAGAGGGCGCTCGGAACCGTGCCGCGGAGAAAGAGGGAGATTGCGAGAGCCGCGATGCCGAGCAGGGCAAAGAGCGGCCAGATTTGTTTGCCAAAGTAGTACTCGCCCTTCACGACAAGGGGGGGAAAGGCACCTATCATCAAAAAAGCACCACAGCCGATCAAGAGGCCGTTTACATTCATGGGACATCCTTTCTCTTTGCAAAAAGGCAAACAGTTTGGACTGTTTCATGCGCCTAATCTATTTTTACATAGGGAGAATAACAGAGCGCGGAGAGAAAATACAGTGCCGTGGCAACAAAAAGAAAAAATACGAAAAAATCCCCGTCCCGCGAGGCCGCCGTGTTGAGGGCGGAGCGAGACGAGGAGTTCCTCGAATGGGGATAAACTCAGCTCGTAGTAGCGGAGCGAGGTAGTCTCGCGAAAGCCGTTTGCCGCATAAAGGCGGACGGCTGGCGTATTGGAGGCTGTGACCTGCATCGTGGCCTTCTGGTAGCCGAGCTTTTTTAAGAGACCGAGAAACTGCGGGAAGAGCTCACTGCCGACGCCCCGCCCCACGAGATCCTTCCGCACCGAGATGCGGTGCAGGTAGGCGTTGTGATCCTTCATCGGTGTCACAAAACAGCGGAATGCCGGGCGCTTCTCCCCGGGACGGAAAATTTCATAGGCGCGGAAACCTTCGACGGAGGGCTTGGACTCGCGGAAGCGGTAGCGCGGATCCGGTGTCTCCTTGTCCTCGAGGCTGCAGGCCATCTCGGTCTCTTCCTCGGCGAGGTGTGCGCCGATCGAGAGCAGCACCGGTAGGGCGTCCTTGCAGGCGCTGTCCACAGCAAAGCGGATAATCGGTTCGGCGCCCTTTAAGCTCTTGCCTGGGAAGGTAATCTTTGCCTTTTCCCAGAGGCGGCGGAAGTAGCCCTGCTTGCGGTGATCGGGATCTGTAAATGCGTAGACCTCAAAGATTTGGTCGCCGAGACCACAGAGTGCCATGGCAGCGCAGAGCTCCTTGGAATCCTCGCTCTCGTAGGCGAAGAGATACTTGGTGCCCGGCTCGCGAAGCGGGAAGGTCATCGAAAAGGCTTCCTTCTCGTGGCAGCGTTTCAGGAGAGCCAGGATTCTGTCCTGTTCACCGTGGTTCAATCGTTCTTGTTCTGTTAATTTCATAGAGCTCCCATCTGTATTGATTATATGATCTGTCAAATCCAAATTTTTTTTTATTATAACATAGTTTTCTGCTCTGTGCGACGCGGGGAAAAGCTGTAAGGAAAGTGTAAAGAGCGCGCCGCTCGTTGCGCGGCGTGACAAAAAAACATATAATGAAAAAAATAAGTTTGTTGCTGCCGACAGGAGGAAGCGATGATTACAACGTTAGTCGAAAAAATCAAAGAGGCCAAGGCACCGGTCTGTGTGGGTTTGGATCCGATGCTCGCCTATATTCCGGACGCTGTGAAAGAGGCTGCTTTTGCAGACAGGGGAGAGAATCTGGAGGGCGCAGCCGAGGCCTGCTGGCGCTTCAACGAGGCTATTCTCAAGGCAACGGCGGATCTGATTCCGGCCGTGAAACCGCAGATTGCAATGTATGAGCAGTTTGGCATTCCAGGTCTCATCGCCTATGAGAAGACCGTTCGCTTCGCAAAGAAGCTCGGCCTCATTGTGATTGCCGATGTGAAGCGCGGTGACATTGGTTCGACTTCGGCGGCCTATGCAGAGGGACATCTCGGCAGCATCCGGATTGGCGAAAGGGATTTTGCGCCCTTTGGTGCTGACATGGCGACTGTGAACCCTTACCTCGGGAGTGACGGTGTGAAGCCCTTCCTCGAAGTCTGCAGACGCTTTGACAAGGGTATTTTTGTGCTTGTCAAGACCTCGAATCCCTCGAGCGGTGAACTGCAGGATCAGCTGATTGACGGTGAGCCACTCTATGCGCGCGTCGCGGATTTGACATCCACCTGGGGCGAAGAACTCCGGGAGGGGCAGTGGTCCAATGTCGGCGCAGTGGTCGGCGCGACCTATCCGAAGATGCTTGCAGAACTCAGAGCGCGGATACCGCACACATTCTTCCTGATTCCGGGCTACGGCGCGCAGGGCGGCAAGGCAGAGGATCTCGCGGTTGCCTTCAACGAGCATGGCGAGGGCGGCATTGTGAACTCTTCGCGCGGCATCATTGCGGCGTGGAAGCAGGAGAAGTACCAGAACTTTGGCGCAGAAGCTTTTGCCGACGCAGCGCGTCAGGCGACGGTCGATATGATTCTGGATTTACAGCGCTGCATCCGCTTCTAAAAGAAAACGGGAGAATTGCAACATGACGAAAGTGAGAGAACGCGCGTCTGTACTGGGACAGCGCGCATTGTGCCCGGGCGTCTATGATTTGCGGCTTCTTGCACCGCAGATTACAGCCGAATCGCGTCCCGGACAATTTGTAAATCTATTCTTGAACAACGGAGCACATATTTTGCCGCGTCCCATCAGCCTCTGCAACATAGACCGCGAAAATGGCATTCTGCGTCTTGTATACCGCGTGACCCGGGCGCAGAGCGGCACGGCGGAACTCTCTGCTTATGCGGCGGGAACGGAACTCCTGATGCTTGGACCGCTTGGCAACGGTTTTCCGACGAATATCGAAGATGTCGCAGTGGTCGGCGGCGGCATTGGCATTCCGCCGCTCCTTGAGCTCCTCTGGGCGCTTCCCGGGAAAAAGACTGCGCTCCTTGGCTATCGGAACCGGGAGCAGCTCTTTCTGCTTGAGGACTTTGCGGTCGCGGCCGATGAGGTGAAGATTGCGACCGAGGACGGCAGTCTCGGCATTCGAGGCAATGTAGTCGATCTGTTGCGGGCGCTGACAGAGAAGCCGGGGGCAATTCTCAGCTGCGGCCCCCTGCCCATGCTCCGCGCGTTAAAGGCCTATGCAGCAGAGGCGGATATTCCGCTCTGGGTTTCGATGGAAGAGCGCATGGCCTGCGGTATTGGCGCCTGCCTCGGCTGCATCACGGAGAGCGCAGAGACCGATCCGCACTCGAATGTCAAAAACAAGCGCGTATGTGCCGACGGGCCAGTGTTTCGCGCAGAGGAGGTAGTGCTTTGACTTGTTCGACAGAAGTGCGCCTCGCCGGCGTAAGCTTAAAGAATCCGGTCATGACCGCGAGCGGCACCTTTGGCGCGGGGCGGGAGTACAGTGAATTTGTGGATCTGAACAAGCTCGGCGCAGTGGTCACGAAGGGTGTCGCGGCTGTGCCGTGGGCGGGCAACCCGACGCCGCGCATCGCGGAGACACCGGGCGGCATGTTGAATGCAATCGGTCTCCAGAATCCGGGTGTGGACGTATTCCTCAAGCGCGATGTTCCGTTTCTACGGCAGTTTGACACCCGCATTGTGGTCAATGTCTGCGGACACAGCGAGGAGGAGTATGTCGAAGTTGTACAGCGTCTCCGAGAGGCGCCGGTGGATTTTCTCGAGCTCAACATCTCCTGTCCGAATGTAAAGGAAGGGGGCATTGCTTTCGGCACGCAGCCGAAGGCAGTCGAGCACATCACCCGTCTGGTGAAAGAAAAGGCGGCGCAGCCGCTGATTGTGAAGCTCTCGCCGAATGTCACAGACATCACAGAGACTGCGCGCGCGGCAGAGGCAGGCGGCGCCGACATTCTGTCGCTGATCAATACGCTGACCGGCATGAAAATTGATATTGAGCGGCGCAGCTTTGTGCTCGCGAACCGCACCGGCGGTCTCTCGGGGCCGGCTGTGCATCCGATTGCAGTTCGCATGGTCTACGACTGCGCGCGCGCAGTCAGCGTGCCGTTAATCGGCATGGGCGGCATTGCGACCGCCGACGATGCGATTGAGATGATGCTCGCGGGCGCAACTGCAGTTTCCGTCGGCACCGCAAACTTTTATAATCCCCATGCGTCAGAGGAAGTTGTAGCGGGCATTGCCGCCTACCTTGGGCGCACGGGAACGAAGGATGTCAACGAACTCATCGGCGCAGTGTGCTGAACAAGGGAGGAAAATGGAACCGTACAAGCAGGAATTTATTGAGTTTATGATTTCGTGCGAAGTCTTGAAGTTCGGTGACTTCGTGACCAAGAGTGGACGGAAGACCCCGTTTTTTGTGAACACGGGCTTTTACCGCACCGGTACGCAGCTAAAGAAGCTCGGCGCCTACTATGCGCGCGCTATCCATGCGGCGTTTGGCGAGGAGGCAAGCCTTCTGTTTGGACCGGCCTACAAGGGCATTCCGCTCTGCGTTGCAGCTTCGATCGGCATGAGCGAGCTCTACGGCAGGGAAGTGGGCTATGTCGCAAACAGGAAGGAAGTCAAGGACCACGGCGACAAGGGGATTCTCCTCGGGGCGCCGATTCAGGACAGCGACAAACTCGTGATTGTCGAGGATGTCACGACGGCTGGCACTTCGATTGAGGAGACCATGCCGATTATCAAGGCGCAGGGCAACGCAGAGGTGCTGGGTCTCGTTGTGAGCGTGGATCGCTGCGAGAGGGGCAAGCATAAAAAAAGTGCCCTCTCGGAGATTGCAGAGCGTTACGGCATCAAGACCACGGCGATTGTCACAATGAAGGAAGTCATTGAACATCTCTACCGGCGCGAAGTGAACGGCAAGATGGTGATTGACGACGCGCTGATGGAGAGAATTCATGCCTACTACCGCGAATACGGTGCGAAGGAGGATTGAGCCAGTCCATGGATAAAATCCAGTGGAAACATCGCCTGCTCGGAATTCTGCTCTTTGTGATTTATCTCGCGGGGCTCAGCTATTTTCTCTTCTTCGCCGAGGCACTCGGCAGGCAGGGGCGGAGCAATGCGAATCTGCGCTACAATATTGTGCTCTTTCGGGAAATATGGCGCTTCTGGCACTACCGCCACATCCTTGGCTACCGCGCTTTTATTCTGAATACTTTTGGCAATGTCTTTGCATTCGTGCCTTTTGGCTTTTTCCTGCCCATTGTGAGTGGAAAACGCCACAGCTTTTTCCGCATTCTGATTGCGGGCATGCTGTTTTCAGGGCTCGTTGAGATCGTGCAGCTTTTGACCCGGCTCGGCAGTTTCGATGTCGATGATATTTTTCTGAATACGATTGGCACTGTCGCCGGCTATTTTATTTTCCGGCTGTTTCTTAGGAGGTTAAATCGTGCATCTGCCTAATCCGTTCCGCAAAAAAGAATATCAATTTTTGACACCGGTCGCAAAGAGCGATGATTCCATTCTGGAGCGCCCGGAATTTCTGCTGAAAGAGGAATAGGTGGGCCGCAGCAAACAGAACAGCGCAAAGAAAAAGAGGAGGCAAGGCAAGCAGATTTCTTCGCTGATCAGCTATCTCAAAAAGCCGCGCTCCGAGACAGGACTCACGGCTCTGTGCGGCGGTGCAGTTGCGCTGCTCTTTACGATACTCGCCTTTTTCAGCATGATACAGGCGGCGGGGAAGCCCTCGCTCACGGTCGCGGCGGCAGTCATGAGCGCGATCCTGGTCTCGATATATGGCGTTTACCTCTCAGCGACAGCGCTCCGCGAGAAGGAAAAAAATCAGCTCTATACCTGGATCGGACTTTCGCTCTGCGGCCTGGTGCTCGCGATTTGGCTCATCGCCCTGCTTCTGGGGTTCAGCAGCTGATGGAGCGGGAAGCGCTGCTTGCAGAGCGCCTGCAGCTATCCAGGGGGCGCCTGGCAGAGATACCGGAAGAGAGCATGGCAAGAGAGCGCTTCGACGGCTTTTTTGGCTGGGAGGCACGCGCCCTCCTGGCAGCCGCTTCGAAAGCTGGACAGGAGCGGGCGGAAGCGCTCTATCTGGCGAAGCCTGGCATTACGGCAGAAGAAACGCTGCTCTCTGTTCTGTCCTCAGTCTGTAGCCGAGCTTTTTCGCCGCAGTGCAGCCTGGAGACCGGCATTCGCTGTTTCGAGCTGTTCCTCCAGTGTTATGCGCTGCTTGCCCAGGGCAGTGCGCTGCAGGAGATGCAGGCAGCCATTTATTATGATTTATTTGATTATGCAGAGGAAGATGTGCGGCAGTATGCGTCTGCGGCGCAGCGGGAGCCCTGCAGCCTTACGCTGCGGCTCCCGGGGGAATTGCCCTGGTATGCAGAACGGTGTCCAGTTCTTGCGACAGCGCATACAGAGGATTTTTCTCTCTTTCTCGACAAGGCGCCGGGATCGTCTGCGCCCGCTCGTGTGTATGCTGTTTGCTCCGGATCTTCGGGCTGAGCGGCGACAGGCACTGCTTGCTTCGCAGCAGGCGCGGGAAAGTGACAGCCGTTTTTCCAGGCAGCAGCAAAAGTGGCTCCGCGAAATTTATGCGGAATAGGTAGAATAAAATTTGGGATTGAGAAGCGCGAAAAGCGCCGATATAATAAAAGTGAAGCTAACATTGAAGGAGGGGGCAATGGCAAAAGTCGGAATTGTGATGGGCAGCGACTCGGATATGCCTGTGATGGCGCAGGCAGCGGCATGTTTGGAGAAAATGGGGATTGCGTATGAGATGCGCATTATCTCGGCGCACCGCGAACCGGATGTCTTTTTTGAGTGGGCGAACAGTGCAAGAGAGCGCGGTCTCTCGGTCATTATCGCGGGTGCCGGCAAAGCCGCACATCTGCCGGGCATGTGCGCGGCGCTTTTCTCTCTGCCGGTCATTGGCATCCCAATGAAGACTTCGGATCTCGGCGGCGTGGATTCGCTCTATTCGATTGTGCAGATGCCGAGCGGTATTCCGTGCGCAACGGTCGCAATCAACGGCGGCAAGAATGCCGGTATTCTCGCGGCAAAGATTCTCGCTGTCGGCGACAGGGCACTCGAGGAGAAGCTGCAGGCTTTCCAGAGAGAAATGAGGGATGAGGTTGTCAATAAGGACGAAAAACTACAGCGCGAGGGTTACCAGAGTTTTCTGAAGTGAGAGGAGCCGCAATGGATTACAGAAATTCCGGAGTTGACATTGAGGCGGGCTATGCGTCCGTCGAATTAATGAAACAGTATGTAAAGCGGACCCTGCGCCCGGAAGTGCTGGGGGGCATTGGCGGATTCTCGGGTGCTTTCTCTCTCTCGGACATCAAGAAAATGGAGGATCCGGTGCTGCTCTCCGGCACGGACGGCGTCGGCACCAAGTTAAAGATTGCTTTTTTGCTGGATCGCCACGATACGATCGGCATTGACTGCGTCGCGATGTGCGTAAATGACGTGGCCTGCGCGGGTGGCGAGCCGCTCTTTTTTCTCGACTATATTGCCTGCGGCAAAAATATTCCAGAGAAGATTGCGACGATTGTCTCGGGTGTTGCAGAGGGCTGTGTCCAGGCGGACTGTGCGCTGGTCGGTGGCGAGACCGCAGAGCATCCGGGTCTCATGCCGGAGAATGAATATGATCTCGCAGGTTTCGCAGTCGGCGTCTGCGACCGAAAGAATCTGATCACGGGAGAGGAGTTGAAGCCTGGCGACGTTCTGATCGGCATTGCGTCGAGCGGCGTGCACTCGAACGGGTTCTCGCTGGTTCGCAATGTCTTTGAGATGAGCAGAGAGAACCTGACGCGCTTCTACCCGGAGCTCGGCGCGACGCTCGGCGAAGTGCTGCTCAAGCCGACACGGATTTATGTGAAGGCATTGAAGCGTGCCAGAGAAGCAGGCGTCCGGATCCACGCCTGCAGCCATATCACGGGCGGCGGTTTTTATGAGAACGTGCCGCGCATGTTGCGGGAGGGGATTCGCGCGGAAATCCGCAGGGATTCCTACGAAATTCCGCCGATTTTCCGCCTGATAGCAGAAAAAGGCGGGGTCAGCGAGCACGTCATGTACAATACCTTCAACATGGGAATTGGCATGGTCGTCGCGGTAGGCGCTGCCGATGTCGAGAAGACGATTGCGGCGTTCAAAACGGCGGGCGATGCGAGCTTTGTGATTGGTGAATGCAGGGCGGGCGAAAAGGGCGTCGATTTATGCTGAGAGTCGGCGTTCTGGTGAGCGGCGGCGGCACCAATTTGCAGGCGATTCTCGATGCCGAGAAGAGCGGAATCATCACGCACGCTAGTGTGGTATATGTGCTTTCAAATAACCGCCATGCCTATGCCCTGCAGCGCGCAGAAGCAGCGGGAATTGCAAATGAGTGCATCTCGCCGGCGGATTTTTCAGACCGCACAGCATTTCACCGCGCGCTGCTCGCTGCAGTGGAGCGCGAAAAGCTGGATCTCATTGTGCTTGCGGGCTATCTCGTGAGGATTCCGGATGAGATGATACGCCGCTATCGGGGCAGAATCGTGAACATCCATCCCTCGCTGATTCCGAGCTTTTGCGGCAAGGGCGCATATGGATTAAAGGTACATGAGCTCGCCCTGCGGCGCGGTGTCAAGGTGACCGGTGCGACCGTACATCTGGTGGACGAGGGACTTGACGAGGGGCCGATACTCCTCCAGAAAGCCGTCGAGGTGAAGACAGGCGATACGCCCGAAACGTTGCAGCGGCGCGTCATGGAAGAGGCAGAGTGGATTTTGTTGCCGCGGGCCATTGAAGAGATCGCGCGCGAGGTAAGTGAGAGAGGGAATAGAGCATGAGAATACTGGTAGTCGGCGGCGGCGGCAGAGAACACGCAATTTGTCGAAAATTGCGGGAGAGCAAACGTCTCACAAAGCTCTACTGTGCGCCGGGCAATGCCGGAATTGCAGAAGTCGCGGAATTAGTGCCAATCGGCGCGATGGAATTTGAAAAGCTCCGAGACTTTGCTCTGCAGAAACACATTGACCTCGTCGTGATCGGCATGGACGATCCGCTGATTGGCGGTCTCACAGATTTTCTTGAGGAAGCGGGATTACAGGTCTTTGGACCGAAGAAAAACGCTGCGCTTCTCGAGGGCTCCAAGGCTTTTGCGAAGGAGCTCATGAAAAAATATGGGATCCCGACTGCGGCTTATGAGAGCTTCACAGATTATGAGGCGGCGCGCGTCTACCTCGAAACCTGCAGGATTCCGGTGGTTTTGAAGGCTGACGGTCCCGCACTTGGCAAGGGGGTCCTGATCTGCGAGAGCAGAGAGGCAGCCGAAGAGGGGCTCAGGGAGATGATGCTCGACCGGAAGTTCGGCGCTTCGGGCGAGAAGGTCGTGATTGAGGAATTCATGACGGGCAGAGAGGTCTCAGTGCTCTCTTTTGTGGACGGCAAGACCATCCGCATCATGGCGAGCGCACAGGATCACAAGAGAGCCAAGGACGGCGACAAGGGCTTAAATACAGGCGGTATGGGAAACTATTCTCCGAGTCCCTATTACACAGAGGAGGTGGATCGCTTCTGCAAGGAGCATATCTACCAGCGCACGGTCGATGCAATGGCGGCAGAGGGCAGACCCTTCCAGGGTGTTATTTTCTTTGGTCTCATGCTGACAGAAAATGGTCCCCGCGTGCTTGAGTACAACGTGCGCTTTGGCGATCCGGAGGCACAGGTGGTTTTGCCGCGCATGGAGAATGAGCTGCTCGAGGTCATGCTCGCCTGCGTCGAGGGCAGACTGAACGAAGTGGAACTCAGATTCTGCGACAAGGCCTGCGTCACGGTCGTGCTCGCGAGCGAGGGCTATCCGGTCAAGTATGAGAAGGGGTTCCCGATTTCGGGGCTTGAGAACCTTCGGGATGAGACAGATGTCTACTGTTATCACGCGGGCACGCGCTTTGACGAGCAGGGACGTGTGGTCACAAACGGCGGCAGGGTGCTGGATGTCACGGCGCTCGGCAGGACCATTCGCGAGGCGCGGGAGAGAGCCTATGCGGCGGCGGAGAAAATTTCCTTTGCCAACAAGTATTTGCGGCGCGACATTGCCTTGGCTGGCGTCGCCGCAGAAGAGACACAGAAGACGTGAGTGATTGATAAGACAAAAGCCAGATCGCGACAAAACTGCGGTTTGGCTTTTTCTGCTTTCCAAAAAAGGAGAAGGAGACGGCATGAATCAGGAACAGCGGAAATACTTGAGTTTGCTGGCAGAGAAATTCCCGACGCGCCAGGCAGTGTGCACGGAGATCATCAACCTCGCGGCAATTATGAATCTCCCGAAAGGCACAGAGCACTTTATGAGCGATATCCACGGTGAATATGAGGCCTTTTTGCATATCATGAACAACTGCTCGGGTGTAATTCGCGAAAAAATTGAGATGATTTTTGCGGATACGCTGAATGACACCGAGAAACGTGCGCTTCGCACGCTGATCTATTATCCGCAGGAGAAACTGCGGCGGCTGCACAGCGAGGGCCGAATTTCGCCGCAGTGGTACCGGGAGACGCTTCGGCATATGATTGAGATTGCGCGGGTGCTCTCCTCAAAATATACGCGTTCCAAGGTCAGAAAGGCGATGCCGAAGGAGTTCGGCTATATCATCGACGAGCTTTTGCACGCTCTGCCGGACGAGGACGGCAACCAGCTCGCTTACCACGAGCGCATTCTCGATACGATTGTTGGCATTCAAAACGGTGATGAGTTCATCATTGCGCTCTCTGCGCTGATCAAACGCCTTGCCGTGGATCACCTGCATATCGTGGGAGATCTGTTTGACCGCGGCGCCGATGCCGATAAGATCATTGAGCTTTTGCTCGACTATCCCTCGCTTGACATTCAATGGGGCAATCACGATGTGCTCTGGATGGGGGCTGCGGCGGGCAATGAGGCCTGCATTGCCAATGTCGTTCGGAATAATGTGCGCTACAATAACATTCGCATCTTAGAGAGCGGCTATGGCATTTCGCTTCGCCGCCTGCAGCTTTTTGCCGAGAAGACCTACGAGGGCACGCCGGCCAAGGCGATGGTCAAGGCAATCAATGTGATGATGTTCAAAGCAGAGGGCGAGTTGATCAGCCGCCATCCGGAATTTGCGATGGAAGATCGGCTGTTGCTCGACAAGGTGAATCCCGAGAAGGGCACGGTGACGATTGACGGCAGCGAATATTCGATGAACACCATGGAATTTCCGACGGTTGACTGGGCACATCCCTATGAGATGACTGCCGAAGAGCGGGAAGTCATGGACGATCTCAGAAATTCCTTCTGCCAGAGCCCGCAGCTCCGCCGCCACATTGAATTTCTCTATGCAGTCGGCAGCGTCTACTTGAAGATGAATGACAACCTTCTGTTTCACGGCTGCGTGCCTCTCACGGAAGGCGGACAGATGGAGGAAGTCAATTTCTTCGGGCAGTTTCTGCGCGGCAAGAGCTATTTCGAATTCTGCGAAAAAGCAGCGCGCCTCGCCTATAATACCGGCGAAGCGCGCTATGTGGACTTCATGTTTTATCTCTGGGGCGGGCCGAAATCGCCCATGTGCGGCCGCGTCGTGAAGACTTTTGAGCGGAGCTATCTGGATGACAAGACGACCTGGAAGGAGCCGCAGGATCCCTACTATTTGTTCCTCGACTCCGAGGCGACAAGCCGCATGATACTCCGGGAGTTCGGCTTAAAGTCCGATCTCTCGCACATCATCAATGGACATACGCCGGTGCATGCTTCCGCCGGTGAGAATCCGATCAAGGCGGGCGGCAAGCTGATTGTGATTGACGGCGGCTTTTCGCGCGCGTATCACAAGACCACGGGGATTGCGGGCTATACCCTAATTTATAACTCTCACGGCATGCGGATCAAGAGCCATATGCCCTTTGAGTCGGTGGAGCGCGTGATCAATGAAAATCTTGACATTGAATCCCGCGCGAACCAGTTTGAGATTGAGCCCTACCGCGTGATGGTCGGGGACACTGACATTGGCAAGCGGCTCGCCGTGCAGATTGAAGATCTGAACGAGCTGCTTACAGCCTATCGGGACGGCCTGATTCCGGAGCGCGTCGAGTGAAGAATCAGAGCTCACCGCGCTTAAAGCGCTGAATCAGCTCATTGCCGACGCTCGCGGTAGTCGGATTGTCGGGAATTTCGTCCCGCGGCACAAATGAGGCCTCGCAGAGTTCGTTCTCATCGAGGCGGATGCGGTCGGAGCCGTCGAGCTCTGCCGTATAGGCGAGCATCAGCGAGTCGGAGAAGGACCAGGGCTGCACGGCATAGGGGCGGATGTTCCTGACGCGAAGTCCGGTCTCCTCCATGACTTCGCGCGCCACTGCCTGTTCGGGCGTCTCGCCCACCTCTACAAAGCCTGCGACCAGCGCTTTCTTGCGGTAGTCGGAGGCATTTTTGGCATAGCGCGTCAGGAGCAGGCGCTCGCCGTCGCGAACGGCGACAATGATGGCGGGGCTGATTTTCGGATACTCGATGAGGCCGCAGTGCTTGCAGCACATGGCGCGCTCATGTTCAGAATGCGTCATCGGCGCGCCGCAGCGCCCGCAGAACCGCCTCTGGTCATAAAAGCGGTATATCTGGCTGGCTGTGATTGCGGCAAAGGCGAGATGGCGCGGCGCAAAATCCCGGAGCTCCGCCGGGGACAGAAAGCGGAAGCCCTCGCCGAGCTTTCCTGCGGGCAAGGCGCTGGGGGGCAGCAGAAAGAAATAGTCTTCGTCGATCGCAAAGAGGTAGCGCGCCTTCTGGCAGAGCGCGGCAAAGGAGAGCGTTTCGCTCTCAAAATCAGAAAAGCGCGGCAGCGTGAGCGCGCTGTCTTTTTCCGCAAACAAAATGCCCTCGCGGGCCGCTAAAAGCAGGAAAGAACGCCGCGCGGGCGTTCTCTCCGGATGATAGGTCACATCATAGCGATGCGGTGCAATA
>CALLVJ010000111.1 GCA_938010625.1 uncultured Stomatobaculum sp.
AAAAGTCCTCGCTGCTCGCTCCCTTTGAGCCGTGGTGCCCGACCTTTAGCAGGTAGATTTTGGTGAGCGCGGCCGCCTGCCCCGATTTCCTGAGCCGCTCCAGCAACTTCTCTTCGCTCGGCAGTCCGGCATCTCCTGTGAAGAGGCAGCGCTTCCCATTCGCGGTGAAAAGAAGCACCAGGGACTGCTCATTGACCTCCTCCGGCAGCGCCTCCCGCGGCGGCCAGAGACAATCAAAGCTCCCGTAGACATCGCCCGCGCCCATATAACAGAGCTCTATATCCGGATTCGCCTGCAGCGCTGCCTTTAGTTTTGTATAGTGCGCGTCTGTCTCCGCCGCCGGATTCAGAAGGAAGCGTTTTACCCGTATGTCGGACTCCTCTCCGGCAAGATAGGTCATGCCATTCGTATGATCCTGGTCGGCATGTGTCAGGAAGGCCGCATCCACCGTCCCGATCGCATGGCTCTCAAGGAAGGGTTCTATGATCTGCTTTCCACAGTCCGGCCGCGAGGTGCTGCCGCCGTCGATTGTGATGCAGTGGCTGCCCTGCTCAATCACAATCGCATCGCCCTGGCCAATGTCGAGAAGCCAAATGCGCGGTACGGCGCTCCTGACTGGCAGGAGACTGCATAGAGCAACGCAAGCAGCAAATGCGAGAAGCCCTCGTCTCCGCTGCTTCTTCTGCCGTAACTGCGGCACTTTGTCAAGGAGCAGCAGAAGACCAAGCGCAAGGCAGAGGCAGTAGACAAGAAGCTGCCAGAACTTTGGCCGCCCGAGCAGAATGCGATGAAACGGCAGACACTCTGCGAGACGGCAGAGCAGGGTCTGAATACCGAGAGAAAGATGTAAGAGCCAGATCAGGGGCGCAGCGAGCGGCGGAAACAGAAAGGCCGCCGCGAGCAGCATGAGGCCTACCAGCAACATGCCGCCTGTCATCGGAATTACAAGTAAATTCAGGAGAATGCCGTAAGGCGGCAGAGAAAAGAACCAGTAGGAAATGACGGGAAGGGTGATCAAAAACACCGTGAGGCTCTGGATGAGTGCCGCCAGCAGTTTACGCCTTGCCGCAAAGCGTTCTGTGAGCGCCCTGCCGGGGCCGCCAATCGCAAAGACCGCGAGAAAAGAGAGTTGAAAGCCGCACTGGAAGAGCTGGAGCGGCGAAAAAAGGAGCAAGAGAAGGAGGGCAAACGCAGCGGCACTCCGAAGATCATAAGTTCTGCCGAGCACGAGTGCCAGAAAGCCGAGGCCAAGCATCAGGCTGCTCCTAAGAACGCCGGTGTCTGCCCCGGTCAGCGCCGCATAAAGGCAGAGAAACAGCGCCGTGACGGCACCGCTCAGGCGCAGCCCACATTTCTTCCGGAGCAAACGATAGAGTGCAAGCCCCAAAAAACCGGTATGCAGACCGCTGATTGCGAGGAGATGTGCAATTCCATTCCGTCGGTAGCGCGCATAGAAGTCCTCGCTGAGCTCGCGCTTGTCCCCGAGCAACAGGGCTGCGAGATAGCCTGCCTCTTGTTCAGGGCAGATCGCGCGGAGGCGCTGCACTGCCGCAAGGCGGAAGCGCCGCAGTCCCTCGATGAGAGGCGTCGCCCTGCCTTCCACAGCATATTGCCGCACCTGCATGCGGTGAGTCACGCCGCGCG
>CALLVJ010000112.1 GCA_938010625.1 uncultured Stomatobaculum sp.
TGCGATAAATGGGTTCCGGCGCACCATAGATTGGGAGAGCCTCGGTTTTTCTGTGCCGGTGGAGGCGCACAATGGCATTGAGGCACTCGAGTCCGCGGAAGAAATCCAGCCGGATGTCGTATTGACTGATATCAAGATGCCTTATATGGATGGTCTGGAGCTCGCGCACCGGTTAAAAGAGCTTTACCCTAACATCCGCATTGTCGTCTTTTCCGGCTTTGATGACTTTGAATATGCGCGCGAGGCGCTGCGCCTTGAGGCGGAAGAATATATTCTGAACCCCATTCATGCGGCAGAGCTGTCAAAGCTCTTTCTCCGGATCCGGGAGAAGCTCGACGCAGAGAGAGCCGAGCGGCAGAACGTGGAGCAGCTCCGCGCCTACTATGAGAAGAGCCTGCCTCGTTTACAGGAGAGCTTTTTTGTGTCGCTCCTCGACGGGAAGATTCCGGAGGAAGAGCTTGCGCGCCAGGCAGAGGACTATCAGCTGAACTTCAACCAGGAACCCTATGTGGCTGCCGTGATTCACACGGGGAGCGCGGGGCTGCCGGCAGGCGTCAGTGCGGTGCTGCTTGCGGCCACGGTTCGGAAGCTTGCGGAGGAGAAGCTCGGTGGCAAATTTTCAGCGCGCTTCTTTGGCTATCTTGGCAATACCGTCATGCTCGCTTCGCTCGGCGAAAAAGGGCAACTCCGTTTTTTGACTGACGCCTGTGACCAGTTCTGTCGTCTGGCAGCTGCAAAGCTCGGCGCGACAGTCACCATTGGTATCGGGAAGACATGTGCGGCGTTTTCGAAACTCCGGGATTCTTACACCGGCGCGCGGAGTGCGCTTTCGTACCGCATGATCTACGGGACAGGCAAGGCCATCAGTATTTCGGAGATTGCGCCGCAGGAGAAAAATGGCGCAGAAGTCTCAGAGCGGGAGTCGATGCAGGATATTTTTCGGAAGATGCGCATGGAGAAAGAGGAAGAACTCAGCGCGGCGATTGCGCGCTATATTGCGGACAATGCAGCCGCGCAGGGGTCAGTGCAGGAATACCGCTTTTTCGTGATGGGGACGGCTGGGGAGCTGTACCGCTTTGCCAAGGACAATGGACTGAAGGTCGAGAAAATTTTTGGCGACAACGATGCGATGTACCGTATCCTGCAGCAGTTAGAGCCGGGAGAGCTCACGAGCTGGATGGATGGGGTGTGCCGGAAAATGCGTGCGATGATTCAGAACAAACGGGCGGACAGCGCGCGCTCCTTTGCCGCGCGTGCTCTCGACTATGTGAATGAGCACTATGCCGACGGTGATCTCACAGTCGATGCGATGTGCTCCTATCTGAATGTGAGCGCAGCCTATTTTTCTACCATCTTCAAGCGGGAGACAGGTAAGACCTTTGTGCAGTATCTTACTGATCTCCGGATGGAAAAGGCCGTGGAGCTGCTGCTTTCGACCAGCGAAAAAACCTATATGATTGCGCGAAAGGTCGGCTATGCCGATCCGAACTATTTCAGCTATGTGTTCAAAAAGCAGTTTGGGATGTCGCCGAGCAAATATAAGGACAGCCGCGAGGCGACCAAGTGAGACTGCCGGAATTTCTCATCCTGCCGCGGTCCATCCGCTTTATCATTGTCGTCTCCTTTACGGCAATCTCAGTCAGCATTACGGGGCTGCTCGGTGTGGGGCTCTACCGGATCTTTGCGCGCCACACCGAGCAGCTTCTGACAGAGAGCAGCGCGCAGCTTTTGCACCGGGTCTCCGAAAACCTCGGTGACTATCTGAAAAACATGCGCGCCCTCTCCGATGCGATTTACTATGCCTCAATCAAGAGCAAGGATTT
>CALLVJ010000113.1 GCA_938010625.1 uncultured Stomatobaculum sp.
GGAATTCCCCGATCAGATTCAAAAAGCGTTGAATCTTCTCGCCCGCGCGCCCTGCCACACCGGCAGCCGGCGCTTCGCGGAGCGCTTCCCAAAAACTCAAATCCCGCTCGGCGGCAAAAGCGGAAATGGCTGTGACAGTCGCCGCGCCAATGCCGCGCTTTGGCACATTCAGAATGCGCTGCACGGCGAGATCATCTGCCGCATTGGCAATGGTCTTCAAATAGGCGAGGAAATCTTTGATTTCGCGCCGCTGATAGAAATTGACACCGCCGACCAAGCGGTAAGGAATACCCTCGGCGACAAAGCGCTCCTCCAGAATACGAGACTGCGCATTTGTGCGGTACAGCACGGCAAAGCGCCCGTAGTCGCCTCCCATAGCCCGCGCCTTGATTTCAGCTGCGATTTCCTCTGCCTCCTCTGCGGCGCTCGCATAGCGCCTGATCTGCACTTTTTCTCCGCTCTCTGCCGCTGTCCAGAGCCTTTTTTCCTTCCGCCCCTCATTGTTCTGAATCACGCCATTGGCCGCCTCCAGAATATTGCCGCTTGAGCGGTAGTTCTGCTCGAGCTTCACAACCTTTGCGCCCGGAAATGCCTCTTCAAAGTTCAGAATGTTCCGGATATTTGCGCCGCGGAATTTATAGATGGACTGGTCGTCATCTCCGACCACACAGAGGTTCCGGTACTTTTTCGCGAGCAACTCCACAAAGCGGAACTGCACGCTATTCGTGTCCTGGTATTCATCCACCATGATATAGCGAAAGCGCTCCTGATAATAGGCGAGAACATCGGCATCCGCCTCGAAGAGTTGAACGGTCTTGAACAGGAGATCGTCGAAATCGAGCGCATTGTTTTTCCGGAGCAGATCCTGATAAGCGCGGTAACAGCGCGCAATGCGAGCTGTCTGGAAGTCTTTCGCCTCACTTTCGTACCGCACGCTGTCTATCATCTCATTTTTGGCCGCACTGATTGCCGAAAGCACCGTTCTCTCCCGCAGCTGTTTCGGATCAATCTGCAGTTGCCTTAACACTTCCCGCATCGCGGCTTTCTGGTCATCGGCATCGTAGATCGTAAAGTGATTGTCGTAGCCAATGCGGTCAATAAAACGCCGCAAAATGCGCACACAACTCGAGTGGAAGGTCGCAACCCAGATTGCTTCCGCGCCACTCTCGACCAGCGCGTCCACGCGGCTTCGCATCTCGGCCGCCGCTTTGTTTGTGAATGTAATCGCAAGGATGTTCCACGGAGACACCTTTTTCTCCCGAATCAGGTAGGCAATGCGGTGCGTGAGCACCCGCGTCTTTCCAGATCCTGCGCCTGCCAGAATGAGTTCCGGCCCCTCTGTCCACTCCATCGCCTCGCGCTGGCGCTCATTCATCTGACCGATCTCTGTCATGCTTCTCCTTTCCGGGCATAAGTCCCAGACGCTGCAGGCTCAGATCACAGAAGCCGGTTCCGGCATTCAGTGCGCGATTCACACGGCTGATGGTCGCCGTGGAAGCTCCTGTCCGCTCTGCAATTTCCAGATAGGTCTTACCGCGCCGCAACATGAATGCAACTTCATAGCGCTGCGACAGCGAGAGCAGTTCATTCACTGTGCAGATATCCTCAAAAAACCGATAACATTCTTCGCGATTTTGCAAGGTCAAAATGGCATCAAACAGGCGGTCTGCCGCCGACGAATGCAGCTTGTGATTCATTCTTTGTCCTCTCGTCCTTCGTTTTTTTCGAGTGTAGCACGGCAGTGCATTGAAGTAAACCGGACGAAGCAGGCATTGCAAGCGCGTGCACTTTGTACTATAGTAAAATTATTAATTGTTGCGAGAAGAAATGAGGAGGAAGTCTTAGCTATGCCCAATTATTCTTACAGCGGCGGCGGGCGTCGGTTTCATTCCAGACGCCGAAAGCACAGAGTACTGCCGCTCCCGCTTCTGGTCGGTGTGCTGATACTCGCACTTCTGGCCGTCGCGATTGCATTCTTCCTGCGCCGCCCGAAAGGGAACAAGCCCTCTGCGGCACATGCGAGTGCAAAACAATCCACCGAGGAAAGTACCACTGCAGAGGTGAAATCCGAGGATATCCTCGCGGATGCTGCGAAGAAGGCAACCCAGTACGATTACGACGCTGCGATTGCCGCGATTCAGGCAGATGAAAAGACGGCGCAGTCGGAGGCAGGGCAGGCTGCCATCGCGAAATATACGGAGACCAAGGGAACCCTGGTGCGTCAGGACCCGCAGAAAGTCACGCATGTCTTCTTCCACACTCTCATCATGGACAATAAGAAGGCCTTTGACGGCGATGACCGCCAGAACGGCTACAACGATGTCATGACGACAAAGTCCGAATTCGAGAAGATGATGCAGGCAATGTATGAAAAAGGCTATGTCCTGGTTCGCATTCACGATGTCGCGCATGAGGAGGATGATCCGGAGACCGGCGGCAAGAAAATGGTCTGGGGCGATATTATGCTTCCGCCCGGCAAGACGGCTTTTGTACTCTCTCAGGATGATGTCAACTATTACGAGTACATGAACGGAGACGGCTTTGCGAAAGATATCATAGTCGGGCCGAATGGAAAGCCCCTGAATGAGATGGTCATGGAAGACGGCTCGGTTTCGGTCGGCGCCTACGACCTGATTCCGATTTTGGACGAGTTCATTGAGAAGCATCCGGACTTCTCCTACCGCGGCGCAAAGGGCATCATTGCAGTCACTGGCTATAACGGCGTCTTTGGCTACCGCACGGATCCCTCCTACGAGGGCAAGAATCCAAACATTGAGGCGGATCGCCAGAAGGTGCGCGAAGTCGCACAGTGCCTCCGGGACGATGGCTGGGAACTTGCCTCCCACAGCTGGGGACACCGGAACTACGGAAAAATTCCCTTCGCCGAACTGGAGACCGATAATCAGAAGTGGCAGGATTATGTGGGAAAGCTGATTGGCGGCACCGATATTCTCCTGTTCCCGTTTGGCGGCGATATCGGCGACTGGCATCCCTATAAGGATGACAACGAGCGCTATCAATATCTCTATAAAAGCGGCTTCCGCTACTTCTGCAATGTGGATTCAAACCAGTACTATGTGCAGAAAGGCACGGATTACCTGCGCCAGGGCAGAAGAAATCTGGACGGCTATCGCCTCTGGCAGGATATGACCGTCAAGAATCATACGAGTGATCTGTTCAATGCCTCGGATATCTTCGACAAAGACAGACCGACACCGGTTCCGGATTACAAGGGGGGCTGATACCTCTGCCATCTTCCGGCGCACCGGCAAAAATATCGGG
>CALLVJ010000114.1 GCA_938010625.1 uncultured Stomatobaculum sp.
CCTGGAGCTCGGGCGCTGAGATAAAGACAGCCAAGGCGGAACCCTCCGCTTTGGCTGTCTTTTATTTTTTTGACCAGACACTTGACAGATACAGGGTGGGGGTATAGGATAGTGACAGACAAGATATACCCCATTGGGGTATAAGAGAGCGGAGGAAGTGCGGCGTGACAGAGAACGAAGAGATGGCCTGTCCTCATTGCAGTGGCATGAAGAAGCAGCGGGATGAGACAGAACAGAGAGATCTCATGAACCGCTTGAACCGCATCGAGGGACAGATTCGCGGTGTCAAGAAAATGCTCGCGGAAGATGCCTATTGCATTGACATTCTGAACCAGGTCTCAGCGGCAAACTGCGCGCTGAACAGCTTTACCAAGGTGCTGCTTGCCTCTCATGTGAAGTCCTGTGTTGCGGAAGATGTGCGCGCGGGCAACACAGAGAAACTGGATGAGCTGGTCAGAACCCTGCAAAAGCTGATGAAGTGAGGCGGACGGTAACAGTCAGGAAAAGCGTTGGAAAGAAGGTAAGATGAAGCAATATACAGTCAGCGGAATGAGTTGCGCTGCCTGCCAGGCGCGGGTCGAAAAAGCAGTGTCGAAGCTCCCGGGTGTGAGGAGCTGCTCGGTGAGCCTGCTCACGAACTCGATGGGCGTCGAGGGCAATGTGACGTCGAGCGAGGTCATTCGGGCCGTCGAGGCGGCGGGCTACGGCGCAGCCGAGAAGGATGCGGCAGAGCAGAGCCACGGAAGCTTTCAGGCAAAGCTTGCGGCGGAGGAAGACGCCTTAAAGGACAGGGAGACGCCGAAGATGAAGCGGCGGCTCATCGTTTCGCTTGTATTCCTCCTGCCGCTTCTCTATCTCACGATGGGACATATGATGTGGAAGTGGCCGCTCCCGTCCTTCTTCGACGGAAATCATGTCGCAATGGGACTTTTGCAGCTCCTCCTTGCGGCGATAATCATGGTCGTGAACCAGAAGTTCTTTGTGAACGGTTTTAAGAGCTTGTTCCATGGTGCGCCGAATATGGACGCGCTGATTGCAATCGGCTCCTCGGCGGCCTTTCTCTACTCGACCGTAATTCTCTTTCTGATGACGCGGGCCGTGGTGGACGGCGATCAGGCGAAGGTCACGGAGTACATGATGGAGTTTTACTTCGAGACGGCGGCGATGGTGCTCGCGCTGATTACGGTCGGCAAGATGCTCGAGGCCTACTCGAAGGGAAAGACGACGAGTGCCCTTAAGTCGCTCATGAAGCTCGCGCCGAAGACCGCGCGGGTCGTAAGGAATGGCGAGGAAGTCACGGTTCCGGTCGATGCGGTTCGGGTCGGCGACATCTTCCGCGTGAAGCCGGGCGAGAATATCCCGGTGGACGGCGTGGTGCTCGCGGGAAGCAGCGCGGTCAATGAGGCGGCACTGACCGGCGAGAGTCTGCCGGTTGACAAGGCAGTCGGTGACGAAGTGAAGTCCGCGACCCTGAACCAGTCGGGCTTTCTTGCGTGCCGCGCGACCAGGGTCGGCGAGGATTCGACCCTCGCGCAGATCATCAAGATGGTCAGCGACGCGGCGGCGACCAAGGCGCCGGTCGCAAAACTCGCGGATCAGATTTCCGGCGTCTTCGTGCCGGCGGTCATTCTGGTGGCGGTCGTGACGACCGTGATCTGGCTCTTAGTCGGCGGAAGCATCGGCTTTTCGCTGGCGCGCGGTATTGCCGTGCTCGTGGTCAGTTGCCCCTGCGCACTCGGTCTCGCGACGCCGGTCGCCATCATGGTCGGCAACGGTGTCGGCGCGAGACAGGGCATTCTCTTTAAAAACGCCGAGGCCCTGCAGGAGACCGGCAATGTGCAGATTGTGGCGCTCGATAAGACTGGCACGATCACGAACGGAACGCCGGTCGTGACGGATGTGCTGCCGGTCGAAGATCGGGATAAACTGCTCCGCGCGGCTTATGCGCTCGAGGCAAAGAGCGAGCATCCGCTCGCGAAGGCGGTCGTCACCTATGCAAAGGAGCAGGGACTTCCGTTGGAGGAAGTCGATGA
>CALLVJ010000115.1 GCA_938010625.1 uncultured Stomatobaculum sp.
GATCGCATCGAGCATGGCCTGGTAGCGCTCGGAATCGGGATTTGCATAGTCGATCAGGACTTCGCGGCTCACGTTCTCTCCCTCAGCGTCGCGAATCATGCGCCGTGTGATGAGCTCCATCTCGCTGGTTGAGCGGGAGAAATTCAGGTACTTACATCCGAAGAGCAGCGGCGGGCAGGCCGGGCGCACATGGACTTCCTTCGCGCCACTGTGATACAGAAATTCCGTGGTCTCGCGGAGCTGGGTGCCGCGGACAATCGAATCGTCGATCAGGAGCAGGCGCTGTCCCTTAATGAGCTCGTGCACCGGAATCAGTTTCATCTTTGCGATGAGGTCGCGCTTATCCTGGATAGTCGGCATGAAAGAGCGCGGCCAGGTCGGCGTATACTTGATGAAAGGACGCGCAAACGGCACGCCGGACTGGTTCGCATAGCCAATCGCATGTGCGGTGCCGGAATCCGGGACACCGGCAACCGAGTCAATCTGGTCGTGCGTCATGTGGTCGCGCTTTGCGAGTTCCTGGCCGCAGCGCACGCGCATGGACTCGACAGCGACCCCTTCGTATGAAGAGGAAGGATAGCCGTAGTAGACCCACAGGAAGGTGCAGATGCGCATCTTTTTGCCGGGCGCGGCGAGTGTCGTGATGCCTTCTGGCGTCATCACAGCGATTTCGCCGGGACCGAGCTCGCGGAAGTCCTCGTAGCCGAGGTTCAGATAGGCGAAGCTCTCGAAGGAGGCGCAGAAGCCCCCATCTTTTTTGCCGATGACAATCGGTGTCCTGCCGAGCTTGTCGCGGGACAGATAAATGCCCTGCGGAGTCAGCAGCATGATGCTCATGGAGCCGTCAATGATGTCCTGCGCATAGCGGAGGCCGTCAATCAGGTTGTCCTTCTGGTTGATCAGAGAAGCGACAAGTTCCGTTGGATTGATGATGCCGCCGCTCATCTCGAGGAAGGAAGAGCCGTTGTTTTTCAGAAGCTCATTGGAGAGAACGTTCAGGTTGTTGATGCGACCGACCGTCGTAATTGCGTAGGTGCCGTGGTGAGAGCGCACGATGAGAGGTTGTGCCTCGTAGTCCGAAATACATCCGATGCCGAGATTGCCGTGCATGTGCTTGACATCGTCCGCAAACTTGGTGCGGAACGGGCTGTTTTCAATGTTGTGGATGGAACGATCAAAGCCGTCCTTTCCGTAAACAGCCATGCCGCCGCGGCGCGTGCCGAGGTGGGAGTGATAATCTGTGCCGAAGAAGAGATCAAAGACACAATCTTCCCTGAGTGCCGATGCAAAGATACCGCCCATAGGACCTTCCTTTCAAAGTGCGCATACATAATACCAAAGACTTCTTGAAAATCATAATAGATTCAAGCGGTGAATGCAAGACGCGGGCGGCGGAAACAGTGCCGGTTTTTAGGAGACACGCGCGACAATCCGTAAAAAACGCCACACTATGCGCGAAAAAATCCGGCCGCGCTATCCTTTTTATGAATAAAATGCAGAATTTCAGTCGGAATGAACTGACTGCTGCTGGAATCGGTGTACCAAACCAAGGCAGAAGCAGGTGGCAAACAGAACGATAGACGCTTGCCGTCAGCTAGAACGCTTTGTCTGACAGCGCGGCTGCATGGCGAAGGCTGGAATTTCTGGCGGGGACATATTAAAATAACAGAGCAGTACAAGGAAAGATACAGCGCGGCATTCAGACTAGGAGCAGCGGTATTGCAGCGCGCAGGAGGAAATCATTTGAACATTCATCAGAAAATTGCAGAGGAACTTGGCGTTCGGATTGAGCAGGTGGATGCTGCTGTACAGCTGATTGACGAGGGTGCTACCATTCCTTTCATTGCCCGCTATCGGAAAGAAGTGACCGGTTCACTGGACGATGAGCAGTTGCGCGCGCTGGACACGCGCCTCACAGCGCTTCGGAATCTCGAGGAGCGCCGCGAAAAGATACGCGCGACCATCGCGGAGCAGGGAAAGATGACCGAGGCGCTCGGTGCACAGCTCGACGCGGCGGAGAGTCTTGTACAGCTCGAGGATATTTATCTTCCTTATCGTCCGAAGCGGAGCACCCGCGCGACGGCAGCGATGGAGCGCGGTCTCACAGAGCTCGCAGACCTGATCTGGGCGCAGAAGACGGACCAGTCGCTCGAAGAAGAGGCTGCGCGCTTTGTCTCAGAAGAAGAAGGCATTGGGACGGCAGCGCTCTGCATTCAGGGCGCCTGTGATATTCTTGCGGAGCGTTTCTCCGATGCGCGTGTGATTCGCGGTTTTGTGCGCGATCTCACAAAGCAGAAGGGAATGCTCCGAGCTGAAAGAAAAGAGCAAAAGGGAAGCGCAGAGGAACAGAACCAGCTCGAGCGGGAAAAGGAAAAGCGGGCAGTCTATGAGACCTACTATGACTTTCGAGAGCCGCTCCAGAAGGCGACTGGCTACCGTGTGCTTGCGATAAACCGCGGCGAAAAGGAGAAAATTTTGAGGGTTTCGATTGAGGCGCCTGCCGAGGAGATTCTGGCGACGCTTTGCGCACGCCTTATCAAGGTCGGCAATCCGAATACGCAGCCTGCGATGGAGCGAGCCATCACCGACAGTTATACAAGGCTCATCGCGCCTGCGGTGGAGCGAGACATCCGGAACGAGCTCACCGAGGCGGCGGAGACGGGTGCGATTGAGGTGTTTCGGAAAAATCTGCACCAGCTGCTCATGCAGCCGCCGATTGCGGGCGAAGTGGTGCTCGGCTGGGATCCGGCGTTCCGCACAGGCTGCAAGCTCGCAGTCGTCAATGAGACAGGCAAGGTGCTGGATACCGCCGTGGTCTACCCGACCATGCCGACCAATGAGAAAAAGCAGCGCGCGGCGGCAGAGAAGCTGAGAGAATTTATCGAGAAGTACGGTGTGACCCTGATTTCAATCGGAAACGGCACGGCGTCCCGCGAGTCCGAGCAGTTTGTCGCGGAGGTCTTAAAGGAACTTCCGCAGAAAGTCTCCTATGTGATCACGAACGAGGCGGGCGCTTCGGTTTACTCCGCGAGCGCGCTCGCGACCGAGGAGTTCCCGGCGTTCGATGTGGGGCAGCGCAGTGCGACCTCGATCGCGCGTCGCGTACAGGACCCGCTCGCGGAGCTCGTGAAGATTGATCCGAAGTCGATTGGCGTGGGGCAGTACCAGCATGACATGGAGCAGAAGCGCCTCGGCGAGGCGCTCGAAGGCGTGGTCGAGGACTGCGTGAACGCAGTCGGTGTGGACTTAAACACCGCTTCGGCGCCCCTGCTCCGCTATATCTCTGGCATTACGAAGACCACGGCAAAGAATATCGTGAGCTACCGCGAGGAGAACGGCAAATTCAAGAACCGGAAGGAGCTCCTAAAAGTCTCGAAGCTCGGCCCCAAGGCCTTTGAGCAGTGCGCGGGCTTCCTCCGCATCAGCGGCGGCGAGAACCCACTCGACGACACCGG
The DNA here is from genome assembly GCA_938010625.1 of uncultured Stomatobaculum sp. Lineage (GTDB taxonomy): Bacteria > Bacillota > Clostridia > Lachnospirales > Lachnospiraceae > Moryella. The sequence continues at coordinate 3,456 of CALLVJ010000115.1, forward strand.
CGTGCACCCGGAGAGCTATGCTCTCGCCAAGGCCATCCTCGAGGCGGTAGGGGAGAGCGAAGAGAAGCTTCGGGAAGGCCGTCTCAGCTTCAAACTCAACAAGGCAAAGCGGAAGGCGCTCGCAGAGCAGCTCTCGGTCGGCGAAGTTACGCTCGAGAGCGTCGAGAAGGAACTCACGACGGCGAGACGCGACCCCCGCGAGGACATGCCGAAGCCCATCTTAAAGAGCGATGTGCTGCAGATTGAGGATTTGAAGCCCGGCATGATACTCCGCGGCACCGTGCGAAACGTCATTGACTTCGGCGCCTTTGTGGACATCGGCGTACACCAGGACGGCCTCGTGCACATCTCCCGCATGAAGAAGGGCAAATTCGTAAAGCACCCCTCGGAGGTCGTGAAAGTTGGCGACATTGTCGAGGTCAAGGTGGTCGAGGCCGATGTCAAGAAGAGAATCGGGCTCTCGATGATACTTTGAGAGATAAAAGATACTAATTTGCAAAAAAAATGCGGTATCGTATAATAAAAACGAAACTAAAATGCAGTTTAGGCTGTGAGGAGGTCTGCCATGTTGAAGTCGGTTTCATGGCGTTGTGTCTATCTATTTCGTATGGTGCTGGGCGTGCTGATTATCTCCTTGGCTGTGGTGGAAGTACTTGCTTCACAGCTGCTGTCGCAGCTGCCGCTTTTACGAATTGTAGCAGGCTTGGGAATACTATGGCTCATCAGTACCTTACTGATACAGCGCATAAACAGCGAGCAGTTGCTGCGCTCCGGACAGGGAAGATTGAAGCAATCAAAAAGAGCTTGTCATCTGTCGGATGACAAGCTCTTTTTCGATTTCTTTGCGCCGGCTCGGCAGAAGACGGAATCAGCGGATGTCCTGTTGCGCCGCGAGGAAGCGGGACAGGACTTTCACGACGAGGGTGCTCACGATGCCGCTCACAACGACCTCGATCACGCCCTGCAAGCCGACCAGAAGAATCACAAACATGACTGGGTTCGGTGCGTGGATTGTCTGTACGAGTGTCTGAATTGGCTCGGTCGGGTAGAAAGCGAGCACCATGTAACCCATGAAGAAGAGCGTATTCGTGAGCGGCGCTGCGACAGCACCAATGAGGAACGAGAGGTCTCTGTTTCCGCTTATGCGGCGCACCAGGCGGAAAATCCAGGCCGTGCAGAGGCCGACTAGGATGCGCATGGTCACACAGAGCATGAAGGTGTGGAACACACTGAGCTGCAGCAGCGCGAGGCCGAGCGGCGAAGAACCGCTCACACATTCATAGAACGCGGTAATGCCAAAGACAGCGCCGGTGGCCGCACCGGCGAGCGGTCCGAGCAGAATGGCTGCGACGGCAACCGGGACGGTCAGGAAAGACATGGACAGCGGCCCGATCGGGACAGTGCCGAGGCCTAGGAGCTTCATCACGAGTTCAATCGCGATAAGGAGCCCGAGTTGTGCGAGGTAGATGATGCGGTTCTTCGGTGTATACATAGATATCCTTTCTGTCGTTCTCCTGGAGATACGACGAAACAAGATGTGCGGACGCTGCCGCGGGTTCTGCCTTGGGATGCCGCTGTTCCCTGTCGCCAGCTGTGCGGCGGGTTCAGTGCCAAGGCAGGGCTATTATAGCACGAAATACCGCGCTGAAAAGTCGTGAATCTTGCATACGGCGTTTGGAATTCGTTATAATCAGAGACGTTTACAGAATTGGATGCAGAATTCAGAAAGGAAATGCCATGAAACGCGGATTGGTGATGGAAGGCGGCGGCATGCGCGGGCTGTTTACGGCAGGGGTGATCGATGTCTTTCTCGAAAATAATATTGTCTTTGAAGGCGCCATCGGGACGTCGGCGGGCGCTGTGTTTGGCTGTAACTATAAGTCCAAGCAGCCAGGGCGCGTGCTGCGCTATAACCTAAAATACGGCGCAGACCCGCGCTACGGCTCGCTGCGCTCGCTCTTACTCACGGGTGATTTTTACAACAAGGACTTTGCCTACCGCGAAGTGCCGTTTGAAAAGTTCCCGTTTGACACGGAGACCTTTCAAAAGAATCCCATGGAGTTCTATGTGGTTTGCACCGATGTAGAGACCGGGCGGCCGTTTTACTACCGCTGCGACAAGGGAGACCTGCACGATGTCGAGTATATGCGCGCCTCAGCTTCAATGCCGCTGGTCTCACGGATTGTAGAGATAGACGGGCACAAGCTCTTGGACGGCGGCATTTCGGATGCGATTTCGCTCAAAAAAATGATGACGCTCGGCTATGAGAAAAATGTCGTGATTCTGACGCGCCCGAAGGGCTACCGGAAGGAAAGAGGTGCTTCGGGCATGCTTGTCGGCGCGGCTTTACAGAGATATCCGCGCGCTTCGCTCGCGATGGAGATGCGCTATCTGACCTACAACCAGAACATCCGCTTTGTCGAAGAAGAGGCAGGGCGCGGCAGGGCATTTCTGATCTATCCGGAGCGGGAACTCGGCATCAGCCGCATTGCGAGAGATCCAGGAGAACTCATGCGGGTCTATGAGCTGGGGCGCGGCGCGGGACTTCGCGCGCTCGGAGAGGTTCGAAAATACCTCGAAGAGGAGGCGTAAACAGAAAACTTCCCGGGCTTTTGCAGAAGCAAGAATCGCAAGAGGAGCGACAGCACTTCATGAAGAATGAAAACATGTAGTCTGTGAAAGAAACTATACAGATGAACCACTACTTCTAGAGCCGAGAGATTGTCACAGAGGAGGTGCTGCAGAGCGCGCTGCAAGTGACCGCACCGAAGTCTACTGGCAAGTCTGCAACAAGCCTGTCCGGTGGAAAGAAATCTGTGGTAATTCTGCGCAGGTGGAAAAGGCATGGAGAGGGATCCAGCGGGAAGAAATACAAATTTGCTGAGAGATATGGTATACTTTCCTCCATAAGTTTAGACTAAAAGAGATAAGTTGTCTCTTTATGAGACAGATGGAAAGAGGAAAGAAATGAAGTACAAGGTAGCGCATGAGACCGGCGGCAGTTTGCGCGTCAAAATTCTGGGGCGGAAGCTCTCCTACAAGGAGTACGAGGCTCTGCACGGTCTCCTCGAGAAGGCAGAGGGGGTGCAGCGCATTCGCACCTACTGGGCGACTGGCAGTATTGCGCTGAATTTCCGCGGCGACCGGGAGCGGCTGCTCGCGACGATTCGCGGAATTTCCGAAGAGGATCTCGAGATGGAGGTTAAAGAAAACCGCCGCGCCCTGCAGGAACTCGGCAAGAGGGAAATCGAGCAGAACACGCCGGTTGACTTTGTCGACTTAAAGAAGTTAAAGAAGCAGGGCAAGAAGATGAGCTCGCTCTGGAAGCGGCGCTTAAACCGCCGCATTCTGGTCGAGGCCGCCGCGGATATGATACTTCCAGCGCCGGTTCAGGTGGCGTATCACGCCTACCAGATGCTGGTCTTACAGAGCCTCTGAGTTACTCCCGCAGTACGGCGACTTCCGTGACGCCGTAGCGGAGAAAAAGCGGAAGCAATTCCACCGAGAGACGCTCGCCGCTCACCGCGAGAGGGATGGCGGGCGGGCAGGAAACCGTGGGCTGGCCGAGAATGCGCCCCACGGCTTCCGCGACCGGCATGGTCTCCTGCGGAGACAACATGGCTTCCCGTATCGTTAAGGCGCGCGGCAGAGGAAGAAGGCGAAGAGACGGCTCTTTTGCCGTCTCTTTTTTTGTCCAGACGGCAGGCTCGTCGCGGTAGAGCGCGGCGATGCAGAGAAAATCCTCGGGGCGGTTCTCCGGCGTCAGCATGAGCACCACGGCGGAGAGATCGGCAAATTCAGGCTCCATCTTGTGCTGGCGGAACAGCGCTGCCAGTTCTTCGCCGGAGAGAGCGCCGCTGCCGAGCACTAGTTTCAGGGGTTCGCTCGCGCGGACCTCGGCGCCGAGCGTTGTGAGATACTGTTTGAGGCCACCGATACGGCGGATGCAGGCCTTGAGCCGCGCGGGATAGCTGTCCGTGAGG
>CALLVJ010000116.1 GCA_938010625.1 uncultured Stomatobaculum sp.
CATCACGCTCGGCGCTGCGCTCGCACTCTCGCTCGGCATTGCAATCCAAAACTTCCCCGAGGGCGCGATCATATCCATGCCCCTGCGTGCGGCGGGGATGGGGAAGTGGCGTGCATGCGCGGGCGGCGTTCTCTCGGGCGCAGTGGAGCCGATCGGCGGCGCGCTCACGGTGCTTGCAACGGCGCTCATCGTGCCGATTCTGCCCTATGCGCTCGCGTTTGCGGCGGGCGCAATGCTCTACGTCGTCGTCGAGGAATTGATCCCCGAAATGTCGGAAGGAGAGCACTCCCATATTGGTGTACTCTCCCTCGCCCTCGGCTTTACCCTCATGATGGCACTCGATGTGGCGCCCGGCTGAACGCTGCCTGTATCTGATTTATTTTGCCACATAGCTCTCCGGCTCATAGAAAATGACCGCGGTGCCGCCGTTCTCAAATGCAAACGGAACATACAGGAGTTTTGAGAGCGCCGCATGCACCGCCGCCTGTCTCTCTTTCTCCGCATAAAAGAGAAGAAAGCCGCCGCCGCCCGCGCCGAGAAGTTTCCCGCCGAGCGCGCCGGCTTTTTTTGCGTCCGCATAGAGCCGGTCAATCGAGTCGGTCGAAATCTTCGCGCTCACGCCGCGCTTTAACTGCCAGCTCAGATCGAGCATGCGGCCGAATTCGTTTAAGTCGCTCTCCCTGTGAATCAGAATCTTCTCGGCCTCATCGACCAGCGCGCACATCTCCTTTAACTCTGTGGTCTTGTCGACGATCGCCTTTTTGGTCGCTGTCTGAATGTCTGAGGAAAAGCGGGAAAAGCCCGTGAAAAAGAGCATCAGATTTTCGTTCAGCGCGCGCTTCCGCTCGGCACTCACAATGACCGGGCTGACCTGATACCCCTCCTCGCTAAAGCGGATCACATTGAGGCCGCCAAAGGAAGCTGCAATCTGATCCTGCCAGCCGCCCGCCTCGTGGCAGAGCTCTCTCTCGAGGTAGATGGCCTCGTCCGCAAGGCGCCTCTTGTCCGCGTACTTTCCTTTCAGCGCGTAAAAGGCATTCAGCATGCCGACTGCAAAACTCGAACTTGTGCCGAGACCGGAGCGCGCCGGCAGATCCGCCTCATAGGTGAGACGCAGTTCGTGCATGTCGAGAAACTTCATGGCCTCCCGAACCGCCGGATGCTCAATGTCCTCGACCCGGGTCACGCGCTCCAGCTTTGAGTACGAGAGCTCCGTGCTGTAATCAAAGAAGCGCGGCAGATGCCGGACATTCACATAGCAGTACTTGTCAAAACTGGTCGAGAGCACAGCGCCGCCGTGCGAGCGGAAAAACTCCGGCATGTCGGTTCCGCCGCCGAAAAATGACATGCGGAAAGGGGTTCTCGTGATAATCATCTCTCATCTCCAACTTCAAGCCCCAGAGCGCGCGCTCTCGCCATCGCGCTCTCAATCACCTTGTCCATATCGTAGTAGCGGTACTCGCCGAGGCGTCCGCCAAAAATCACGGGCTCTGCCGCGCCTTTTTCCTGATAAGCCGCATAGAGCGCCTGGTTCTTCTCATCGTTGACCGGGTAGTAGGGCTCCATGCCCGGTCTCCAGTCCGAGGGATATTCCCGCGTGATCACCGTCTTTGGCTGCTTGCCGAAGACAAAGTGCTTGTGCTCAATGATGCGCGTATAGGGGATGTCCCGCTCGGTGTAGTTCACAACCGCGCAGCCCTGGTAATTCTCCTTGTCGAGAATCTCCGTCTCAAAGCGGAGCGAGCGGTACTCGAGCGCGCCGAGCGCATAGTCAAAGTAGGCGTCAATCGGGCCTGTGTAGACCACCATATCGGCGCGCGCATTCCAGCCCGCCTTGTCCGCGAGATAATCCGTGTCCAGAAGAATATCCGCCTCCGAAAAGAGCGCCTGCACGAGCGCGTCGTAGCCCTCCTCAGGAATGCCCTGGTAGCGGTCATTGAAATAGTTGTTGTCATAGGTGAGGCGCACCGGCAGCCGCCTTATGATAAACGCCGGGAGCTCGGTGCAGGCCTTGCCCCACTGCTTCTCCGTATACCCCTTGATCAGCTTCTCGTAGACATCGCGTCCGACCAGGGAGATGGCCTGCTCTTCGAGATTTGCGGGCTCCCCTGTGATCTCCGCGCGCTGTTTGTTCAGAATGGCAAGCGCCTCCTCTGGCGTGCAGATGTTCCACATGCGCGCAAAGGTGTTCATGTTAAACGGGAGGTTGTACATCTCCCCCTTATAGTTTGCGACCGGAGAATTCGTGAAGCGGTTCATCGTGACAAAGCGGTTCACAAAGTTCCAGACTTCGGCATTGGATGTGTGGAAGATGTGCGCGCCGTAGCGGTGCACCGGTATTCCCTCCACCATGTCGCAGTGAAGATTGCCGCCGATGTGCGCGCGCTTCTCTATCACCAGGCAGGTTTTGCCCGCGCGCGCTGCCGCATGCGCAAAGACGGCATTATACAGTCCTGCGCCGACCAGGAGATACTCATAGTGTTTCTGCATAGTCCACGTTCCTCCTCTGTCAAATGGTGTCCTCACGCCGAGAGCGTAAAGAGGACAATGCCGCCGAGAATCAGGGCGAGCGCCAGGAGTTTTCTCCCTGTAATCCGCTCACCAAAGAACGCGGCGCCGAAAATCAGCATGTAGAGATAGGCGCTCGCCTCCAGAATGGGGCCGAGACTCAGCGGAATTTTCCGGTAGGCAATCACGTCAATCAGTGTCGCCAGAAAAAAGAGCCCGTAGGCAAAAATGACCTGCGGGTTCAGGTACTCCTGCCAGACTGTCTGCCTATGGCGCATGGCTGCTTTTTTCAGAAGCACCTGCGAGAGCGCTGCCATCAGCACGGCGCCGAGATAAATCGCGAGATGCAGCCAGGAAAGCTCTCTCATGCCTTTCCCTCTGTCTCAGACGAAGCAGGCAGCGCATAGAGCGCAATGCCAAAGATGATCAGCGCAGCGCCGAGCAACTTTCCTGCGGTCACGCGCTCGTGGAAAAAGAGGCTGCCAAACACGAGCCCCCAGATCACGGTCGCTGCCTTGTTCATATAGGCTGTGGAGAGCGGCATGCGCTTGATGATCTGCTGCCAGAAGATCGCATAGATCCCCAGGATCAGAATCACGGCGCCGTAAAACAGAATCCAGCGCGGACTGCCGACCGGGTAGGACGCCGCTGTCTTCGAGCAGAGCGCCGAGAGGCTGTAGAAGAACACAAGCGCATGCAGGGCGAGATAAATGCCCCCCTGTGAGACCCGTTTCATTCCGAGAGCCCCTCGCGGATCACCGCTGCCATATAGTCGATCATCTCATCGGTCATGCCCGGATAAACGCCGACCCAGAACGTGTCTCGCATGATGCGGTCAGTCTCCGTGAGCTCGCCGACAATGCGGTAGCCCTCGCCGCTCGCGCGGAGCGTATCAAAGCAAGGGTGCTTTGTCAGGTTGCCCGCAAAGAGCATGCGGGTCTGCACGCCCTTCCGCTCCACAAAGCGCACCAGCTTGTCCCGCACATTTGCCTCCCGACAGGTCACAAGGAACCCGAACCAGCTTGGATCTGCATTTTCACAGGGCTCCGGGAGTATCAGCCTGTCCTTTGCCGGCTCAAGCGCCGCGCGGAGCCGCCGGAAATTTTCCTTCCGGCGTTCGACAAAGTGCGGGAATTTTTCAATCTGCGCACAGCCGATGCTCGCCTGCAGATCTGTCGCTTTCAGATTATAGCCAAACTCCGAGTAGACATACTTGTGGTCATAGCCCTTCGGGAGCTCGCCGTACTGGCCGTCAAAGCGGTGCCCGCAGAGATTGTCAACGCCCGAGGGGCAGCGGCAGTCCCTGCCCCAGTCGCGCATGGAGCGGAGTATGTTGTGCAGAACCACATCTTTTGTATAGACCGCGCCGCCCTCGCCCATCGTCATGTGGTGCGGCGGGTAGAAGCTCGAAGTGCCGATGTCCCCGAAGGTGCCCGTGAACTGCGCAACTCCATCCAGCGTATAGCGGCTGCCGAGCGCATCGCAGTTGTCCTCGATGAGCCAGAGCTTGTGCGCGTCGCAGAACGCCTTGACTGCCTTTAAGTCAAAGGGATTGCCGAGCGTATGCGCAATCATCACGGCCTTCGTCTTCGGCGAGTACGCCGCCTCGAGTTTTGTCACATTGATGTTGTACTGCGGAATGGTCACATCGACAAAGACCGGCACTGCGCCGTACTGAATCATCGGGGTAACGGTCGTCGGAAATCCGCAGGCCACGGTGATTACCTCATCGCCCCGCTGAATGCGCCGCTCGCCGAGCTTCGGCGAAGTCAGCGCCATGAACGCGAGCAGATTCGCGCTCGAGCCCGAATTCACGAGCGACACATAGGGGACGCCGAGATACGCGCCGAGTTTCTTCTCAAAGAGAGCTGTGTAGCGCCCGGAAGTCAGCCAGAATTCGAGGACTGCATCCGCCGCATTGACCATCTCCTTATGGTCATAGACGCGAGATGCATAAGAAATGCGGTCGCCCGGGTGAAATTCCTTTTTCTTTTCGCGGAAGCGCTCTGCGTACTCCTCTACAAGCGTCAGAATTTCCTGCCGCGCTTCCTGTTCCGTCTTATCTTCAAACATGCAAGTTTCTCCTCACCACCGCTTCCAGGGCGCGTTGCCGCTCTCCCACAGCTCTTCCAACTTTTTCTTTTCGCGCTGCGTGTCCATGCACTGCCAGAAGCCCCTGTGGTAATAGCCCACGAGCTCGCGATCCCGGCACAGGTTCCGGAAGGGGTCCTGCTCGAGCACGGTGTCATCGCCCGCAATATACTCAAAAATCCCCGGCTCAAAGACCATAAAGCCGCCGTTGATCACGGCGCCATCGCTGTCATCCTTCTCGCGGAAGGAGCGGATTTCACCGCTGTCGCTGACATCCAGCACGCCCTTCGCCTGTCCTATGTTTACCATCGTAATCGTCGCGAGGCGCTTTTTCTCCCGGTGGAAGGCAAGCAGCGCATTGAGATCTACATCCGAGACCCCGTCGCCGTAGGTCAGGAGGAAGGGCTCGTCGCCCACATAGTTGCGGATGCGCTTCACTCTGCCGCCCGTCATCGTATGGAGACCTGTGTCAATCAGCGTCACCTTCCAGGGCTCCGCGTGCCGCTGCAGCACTTCCATGCTGTTGTTCGAGAGATCAAAGGTCACATCTGAGGTGTGCAGAAAATAATCTGCAAAATACTCTTTTACCACATACTGCTTGTAGCCGAGACAGATCACAAAATCGTGAAAGCCATAGGAGGAATAGTATTTCATGATATGCCAGAGAATTGGCTGCCCGCCAATCTCTATCATGGGCTTTGGCCGGAGATAACTCTCCTCTGTGATCCGTGTGCCGAAGCCACCTGCAAGAATGACTACCTTCATCGCATTTCCTCCCTCGCCTTGAGACATGTAACGCTATCTTAACGCATTTTTGAAAACTTTTCTATGCTCTTAACTTATGCTACACTGATTTCAGTGCAAATGATACAGAAAACCGCTGGGAGGATAGCAAAATGGACGCTTGTATTAAAGAACTGTACCGGATCGGAATTGTGCCTGTTGTCGCAATCGAGGATGCGCGTGATGCGCTGCCGCTCGCCGCAGCCCTCAAAAAAGGCGGTGTCTCTGCAGTCGAGATTACCTTCCGGACTGACGCTGCCGCAGAGGCCATCCGCACGCTGACCCGGGAGATGCCGGACATGATAGTCGGTGCCGGCACGGTCGTCACAAAAGCGCAGGCGGACGCCGCAGTTGCAGCGGGCGCAAAATTCATTGTGAGCCCGGGCTTTCAGCCGGAGCTCGTCTCCTATGTGCTCGCCAAAGGCATTCCCATGTGTCCCGGCACGGCGACACCGGGCGAGATGGAACAGGCCATGTCACTTGGGCTCGACGCTGTCAAGTTTTTCCCCGCGGAGCAGAATGGCGGTCCTGCCATGTTAAAGGCGCTCTCCGCCCCCTATCAGAATCTCCACTTTATGCCGACTGGCGGTGTGAAGCTCGAGAATCTGCAGCGCTATTTTGCCCTAAAGCAGGTCTTTGCCTGCGGCGGCACCTGGCTCGCCAAAAAAGAGGATATCAAGGCGCACGCCTTTGAAGCGATCACAGCGCACACCCGCGAGGCTGTCCACACCATGCTGAACTTTAAGATCAAGCATGTCGGCATCAACTCGAAGGACGAAGCGGAGGCAAAGCAGAATGCTTCGCTGATCGCCTCGATTTTTGACCTCGACTGCATCGAGACGCCAGTCTCCTTCTTCTCTGGCTCCGAGGTCGAAGTCATGAAATTCCAGGGCAAGGGTTCTCTCGGCCACGTTGCGATCGGCACCGACAATGTGGACCGCGCCGAGTACTACCTCGCAAAACGCGGCGTTCGCTTTGACGAATCCACGCGAAAGGTAGACAGCATGGGCCGCAGTACCTTTCTCTATCTGGAAGGTGAGATCGGCGGTTTTGCCTTCCATCTCATTGAGAACTGATGCGCCGCCTGACGCTCGGCATTCTCGCCCATGTAGATGCCGGCAAAACCACGCTCTCGGAGGCGCTGCTGGTCGCTGCCGGGGCACTCCGTGCGCCGGGGCGCGTGGACTACGGCTCCGCCTTTCTCGACACTGATCCAGCCGAACAGCGGCGCGGCGTCACGATTTTTTCGAAACAGGCTTACTTTGAGACCGGCGATCTCGCTGTGACCCTCCTCGATACGCCGGGTCATGTTGACTTCTCGCCGGAGGCAGAGCGCGTGCTCCAGGTGCTGGATCTCGCGATTCTCGTGATCAGCGCCGCAGATGGCGTGCAGAGCCACACAGTGACGCTCTGGCAGCTGCTGAAACGTTACCGGGTTCCCTGTTTCATTTTCTTCAATAAAACAGACCGGCAGACTGACAGCAGGGAGGCGCTCCTCGCCTCCCTGCGCGCGCGTCTCGGCGGCGAGTTCATCGACTTTTCCCGTCCATCTGCTTCGCCGGACTTTGCCGAAGAACTCTCACTTCTCGACGAAAAGCTCCTGAACCGCTATCTTGCGGACGGCACAGCGCCTTCTGACGCGGAACAGGCGGCACTCTTTCAGTCGCGCCGCCTGTTTCCGTGTTTTTTTGGCGCGGCGCTGCACCAGAAAGGAATCCAGGAACTGCTCCACGGCATCTCCCGCCTCTTTGTGCCGCCTGCCTATCCGGCAGAGTTCTCCGCGCGCATCTTTAAGATTGCCGCAGACGAGAAGGGGGCGCGCCTCACGTTTTTGAAAGTCACGGGCGGCACGCTCAGCTCCAAAATGCTGCTCCCGCCGCTCGGCGAAAAGGCCGAGCAGCTGCGTCTTTACTCCGGGCGCTCCTATTCGCTTCTCAAAGAGGCGCCAGCTGGCAGCATTGTCGCAGTGACCGGGCTCACAGAGAGCCGTGCTGGCATGGGCCTCGGAACTGACCAGGGCGAACACATGTTGCCTATTCTGACCCCGGTGCTCCGCTATCGCCTGATTTTACCGGAAAACGCGGCTCTCACGGAATGGCTGCCACGTTTGCGCACCCTCGAGGAGGAAGAACCTAGTCTGCACTTTCACTTTGACAGTGCGGCCAACGAACTGCAGATCTCGCTGATGGGGGAGATGCAGGTTGAAATCCTTCAGGAACTCCTACAGCGCCGTTTTTCGCTCGCTGTCCGCTTTGAACCCGCCGGGGTCAGCTACCGCGAAACCATCGCCAAGACTGCCGAGGGCGCAGGACACTTTGAACCGCTCCGCCACTACGCGGAAGTTCATCTCCTGCTCGAACCGCTCGAACCGGGCAGCGGCGTGCAGGTGGAGAGCACAGTAACCCAGGAACAGCTCTCTACCCAGTACCAGCAGCAGGTGCTCCACACGCTCGAGGCGGAGGAAATCCCGGGCATTCTGCTTGGCGCGCCACTCACGGATCTCCGCATCACATTGGTCGCGGGGCGCGCCCACGAAAAACACACCGAGGGCGGGGACTTCCGCCAGGCGACAATACGCGCGCTCCGCGCAGGGCTCTTTGCCGCTGCTCCCTGTCTGCTCGAGCCCTTTTATGACTTCTCCCTGCGCCTGCCCGCTGCCGCCCTCGGCAAAGCGCTCCACGACCTCGAGCGCATGGGCGCCACATTTTCGCTCGGCGCAGCCGAGACGACGGAGCACGCCGAAATCCGCGGCCAGGCGCCCGTCGCCGCGATGCGGAATTATCCTGCAGAACTCCGCCGCTATACCAAAGGTGAAGCAGCCCTCTCGCTCTCCTTTGCAGGCTTTTTCCCCTGCCGAGACAGCGAGGCCGTGATTTCCGCGCGGAACTACCGCCCTGAGACCGATCTCGCCTTTCCGGCAGATTCGATCTTTTGCCGCCATGGGAGCGGCGAAGTGGTCTCCTGGCAGGACGCCCCCCGCTACATGCACCTTCCTTTCCAGCGCACCGCAGTCAGTATGGAGAATGACAGCGCTGCGCCCGGCAGCAGCGCGCCGCGCGAGACAGCGCCGCTCTCCCTTGAGGAAATTGATGCGATTCTGGAGCGCACTTTTTATAAAAACCGCCGCCAGACGCCAAAGCGCCCTGCCGTAAAGCGCCGCGAACAGAACGAGGCAGCAAAAGAGCGCGCCTACCGCGCGCTCCAGACCACCGCACCCCGGAGACAGTTTCTCCTGGTCGACGGCTACAATATTATTTTCGCTTTTCCCGAGCTCCGCGCCCTCGCCGATGAAAACATCGACAGCGCGAGGCTCGCACTCCTCGATCTCCTCTCAGACTACCAGGGTTTTACCGACGTCACACTGATCGTGGTCTTTGATGCCTATCGCCGAAAAGATCACAAGGAGGAGCGCTATCCCTGGCACAATCTCTTTGTGGTCTACACCAAGACCGCCCAGACAGCCGACAGCTTTATTGAAGGCTTTTCTGTCCGCCATGCGGCGACCGACAGCGTGACCGTCGCGACCTCCGACGGGCTCGAGCAAATCATTGTGCGGAGCCAGGGCGCGCGCCTGCTCTCGGCGACAGACCTCCACGCAGAAATGCTCCGTGCCCACGCGGCAGGACTTGAAACGCTAGGGCTGCAGGAGATTGCGCCAAAAAATCATCCGTTTGCCGACCGGCTCAAGCGCCCAGAATCCAGTGAAGAAGCGCCGTGAACGGCAGCCGGTTCCCGGCGAAAATGCAGACAGCGGCGAGCGGCAGCGCTGTCAATACGTCGGTCACGACATGCTGCTTCGTGAAGAGCGTCGAGACGACAATCCCGAGTGCGACCAGCGCCGCAACAGCCGCCATGACGGCCGGTAGACCAGCCGTGCTGCCGGCAAAGTGCAGGACAAGATAACACATCGAGCAGTGCATGCTCGGCGCGCAGTTTAAGCCCTTGTAGCTCCCGCGAAATACGAGCTGCATGACTTTTCCGGAAAATGTCTCCGGCGCCCCAGGGCGCGTAAAGGTCGTCGGGTAGAGCAGATAACAGCAGAGACTCAGCAGAATATCCAGAAGAATCGCCGTCTGATAGCGCGCATAGATCGCGGGATTCGCGGCAAAGAGCGCGAGCGGAAATAAGGCAATCAGCGGAAACCAGAGGACATAGACAAAGACAAAGGCGGGCACAAACGGGATGTGCCCGTCTATTTTTCTAGCCACCATATGCGGCTTTCCCTCGATCGCTTCCACGCCAAAGTACAATACCGTCTGCAGCCCGAGAATCACAAGTTCTGCGAGCAGAACCCGCATCCAAATCTTCATACTCAGCGCTCCTCCCGGAAGTAAGAGAGCCCGAGACTCGCCGGCGGCTGGTCCTCCGGGCGGTTTCTGCGGCCTGTCTGAATCAGCACGAGAATGGTCGCGAGATAGGGCAGCATCTTGAAGAGCTCCTGCGCCGAGCGGTTCAGACCCGGAATGTAGAGATACAGAATATAGAGACCGCCAAAGAGGAAGGAACCCCAGATTGCCTTTCGCGCATTCCAGACTGAGAGAATAACGAGCGCCACAGCGAGCCAGCCGCGGTCGCCAAAGCCATCGTTCGCCCAGGTGCCGCCGAGATACTCCATCACAAAGCAGAGACCGCCGAGCCCCGCGAGGCCAGCGCCGACCACGGTCGAGACGTACTTCACGCGGTTCACATCGACCCCGGCGGCATCCGCCGCGGCGGGATCCTCGCCGACTGCGCGGATCTCAAGTCCCTTCCGCGTGCCAGTCAGCAGAAAGGCGAGATAGAGCGCGATCACAATCGAGAGATAGATCAGGAAGCCGAAGGAGAAAAAGGCTCTGCCGACAAAGGGAAGATTTGAGAGCCCCGGAAGGCTCTGCCGATAGGCAGCTGCCGTGAGTTTTGTGGAAATCTGCCCCACACCGCCCGCAAGCTGCGAGAGAGAGCCTCCGAAAAAATTGCCGAAGCCTACGCCAAAAGTGGTCAGCGAGAGCCCCACGACATTCTGGTTTGCGCGGAGCGTGACCGTCAAAAAGCTGTACAAAAGCCCCGCGAACATCGAGAGGAGCAGCGCAGCAAGGAGCGAGAGCAGCAGCCCGACAAGGCCGGACGCATGATTGCCCGCCGCTCTCTCATAGAAAAAAGCTGCCATCAGCCCGGAGACGCCGCCCATATACATGATGCCGGGAATGCCGAGATTTAAGTTGCCCGCCTTCTCGGTCAGAATTTCGCCGCTCGCGCCGTAGAGAATCGGAACGCCCTGCAGAATGGCACGCTGCAAAAAGGTGGAAAACAGATTCATTTTGTCGCTCCTCTCTTTCGAAGGGTCAGTTGATAGCGGACAAAGAACTCACAGCCAATCAGGAAAAAGAGAATAATTCCCGTGATGATGTCAGAAAAATTCTGGTTCAGTTTGAACTGGGTTGCAATCTGAATGGCACCCTGCTGCATAAAGCAGAGAAGTCCGGCAATCAGCGCCATGAAGAGCGGGTTAAAGTTTGCCATCCAGGCAACCAGGATCGCTGTGAAGCCGCGCCCGTTTGCCGTGCTGACCGAGAGCGTGTGTCCCGCGCCGCCCACAATGACTGCGCCCGCGAGACCGCAGACTGCGCCGGAAATTGCCATGGTGCGAAGCATGACGCGCTGCACGGAGATGCCGGCATAGCGCGCGGTATTCTCACTCGCGCCGACCACCGAAATCTCAAAGCCCTGCTTGCTGCGCTGCAGGTAAAAGTGCATGAGCATCGTCACGAGGAGGATGATGCCAAGCCCGAAGAGATACTGGCTGCCCGCGAAGCTGCCGCCGCCGATGCGCGGAAACCAGCCGGCTCTCGTCGCCTGGTTGATCGTGCCAATGCTGTTCGAACCCTTCGGATTCTCCCAGAAGCAAATCGCAAAGGTCACGAGCTGCAGCGCGACATAGTTCATCATGAGTGTGAACAAGGTCTCATTCGTGTGATAGCGCGCCTTGCAGTAGGCGGGAATGAGCCCCCAGGCCATGCCGGAAAGCAGGCTGCCGAGGAGCATCATCGCGAGGAGCAGTGCATTCGGCAGTTTCCCGCCGAGCAGAATCATGAGCCCTGCGCTCGCGATGCCGCCGAGGAGAATCTGTCCCTCCGCCCCGATATTCCAGAAGTGCATGCGGAAAGCAGGCGTTAAACCGACTGCAATCAGGAGCAGGACACCGCTCTCTCGGATGGTCACCCAGAGGCGTCTCGAATTGCCGACTGCACCAGCGACCAGCGCCTCATAGACGCCGAGCGGGTTCACACCTGTCACAAGTGCAATGACTGCCGCACAGGTAATCAGGGCGAGGAGCAGCGCAATCAAGTGAATCAGCGCGAGCTTCCCGAAGGAAATGTAGCCGCGCTTGTGCATCTGAAACAGTGGTTCTCTTCTCTGGCTCATGTCTCGCTCTCCTCTCCGCCCATCATTCTTCTTCCCAATTCTTCCTTAGTCGCCATGCGCGCATCCAGAATGCCCGCGCTCTTGCCTCCCCGCAGCACGAGAATGCGGTCGCAGAGCTCCAGGAGCACATCCAGATCCTCGCCGACACAGATCACGGCGCTGCCATGCTTCTTCTGCTCATTCAAAAGCTGGTAAATCATATAGGAGGCGTGGATGTCGAGCCCGCGCACTGGATAGGCCGCCATCATAACTTTGGGGCTCCCTAGAATTTCTCTTCCGACCAGCACCTTCTGCACATTGCCGCCCGAAAGGCGACCGATCGGCGTCGCCGTTCCGGGTGTCGCAACCGAGAGTTCTTCGACAATCTGCTCTGCCTGCGCCTGCGGTTTCTTCCGGTCGGTCACAAAACCCGCGCCGCTCCGGTAGGAACGCAACATCACATTGTCTGTCAAATCCATGCTGCCGACCAGCCCCATGCCCAGTCTGTCCTCCGGCACAAAGGCGAGGTGCACACCGAGCGCCTCAATGGCCGCCGGCGTCATGCCTTCCAGATTTTTCTCGCTTCCATCGTCCTCACCGTACCAGATTTCACCTGTATGTGGCATGAGACCCGCAATCGACTCGAGCAGCTCTCTCTGCCCGTTTCCGGCGATCCCGGCAATGCCGAGCATCTCGCCGCCCTGCAGCGTGAGACTGAGATCTGAGAGCACGGTGACGCCCTCTGCATTGGCGCAGAACACATGCGCAAGGCGGAGACGCCGCGGGCCGTTTAAGGGCGCTGCGCGGTCAATGCCGAGCTTCACTTTCTCGCCGACCATCATCTCGGTCAGAAGAGCTGCGTCTGCCTTTGCGGTCTCAACCGCACCGATGTACTGCCCCTTCCGGAGCACGACGACGCGGTCCGAAATCGCGAGCACTTCGGTCAGCTTGTGTGTGATGATCAGGATGGACTTGCCGTCCGAGCGCATCTTCCGGAGAATTGCAAACAGAAGCTCCGTCTCCTGCGGCGTCAGCACGGCGGTCGGCTCGTCGAGAATCAGAATGTCTGCGCCGCGGTACAGCACCTTCATAATCTCGACAGTTTGCTTCTCGGAAACCGAGAGCTCATAGATTTTCTGCCTTGGATTCATGCGAAAGCCATAGCGCTCTGCCAGTTCCGCAAGCCGCCGCTCCGCTGCCTTAAGGTCATATTTGCCGCCCTGCTCGCCGAGAATAATATTCTCCGCCGCGCTGAAAACAGGAATCAGCTTGAAGTGCTGGTGAATCATGCCGATACCGAGACGAAACGCATCTTTTGGCGACTGAATGCTCACGGCTTCGCCGTTTACTCTGATCTGTCCGCTGTCCGGAAAGTAAATGCCGGACAACATATTCATGAGCGTTGTCTTGCCGCTCCCGTTCTCTCCGAGGAGCGCGAGAATCTCTCCCTTTTTCAGCGAAAAACTCACGCGGTCACTCGCTGTGACTTCCCCGAAGCGCTTGGTAATCTCGCAAAATTCAATTACATTTTCCGTCACAGTTACCTCCTAGGCTGCTGGCCTTGAATCAAAAAGCCTCCTGCCGTCGCAGGGGGCTTTTTGTGGATCGCTTCTGAGATTAGTTTGCAGTCGCCTCGATGCCATCGACAATCAAGTCAAAGCTCGGCGAGGAGCGGTACTCCGACTCATGGAAATAGCCGTCCGAGATAAACTCCTGGCCATTCGGCGCATAGCTCGTGACTTCCTTGCCATCCACCGTGAAGGTCTTGGTGTCAAAGACATGCAGGACGCCGTCCCTGATCTTCTGCTCCACTTCCGCGAGTTTCTCCTCCGTGCCTGGCGCTGCCGCCGAGCCGAGCTTCGTGAGGCGGACCGCATCCTGGCTGAATCCCTCCGACCAGTCCGTCGCGATCGGCTCACCGGAGAGCACGCTCTGAATCGCGTACTCATAGTATACTTCCCAGTTATTGGTCGGCGATGTGATGGCCACATCCGGCGCGACGCCGGTCATATCAATGTTATAGCCGACGCAGGGCACCTTCTCCTCTTCCGCGGCAGTCGGCGCGCCCGTCGTGTCCGCGTGCTGGCTGAGTAACACACAGCCATCGGAGATGAGCTGCTTGGCGGTCTCTGCCTCGACAGCCGGATCACCCCAGCTGTTCGTGTAGAGCACCTTCATTGTGGTCTCCGGGACAACTGACTTCGCGCCGAGGTAAAAGGCTGTATAGCCGGAAATGACCTCGGCATACGGATATGCGCCGACATAGCCGAGACGCGCCTGATCGGCCTTGATCTTGCCCTCGTCGATCATCTGCTTAAGCTTTAAGCCTGCCGCGACGCCGCTCACATAGCGCGCCTCAAAAATGTCATCGAAGTAGTTGTGGAAGTTGCTGAGACCGGCGCCCGCTGCCTGGTTGCCGCTCGCATGGCAGAAGGTAATCTCCGGGTGATTCTTTGCGGCCTCGATCATATAGCTCTCATAGCCAAAACTCGTGCCGAAAATCAGCTGACAGCCCTGATTTGCCAGATCCTCGGTCGCATCGAGCGAGGAC
>CALLVJ010000117.1 GCA_938010625.1 uncultured Stomatobaculum sp.
GCCTTGGGATCTTCGTGGGGATTGTGATGCTTGGCTACAGCATCTGGAGGATCTTCTTCACGCTGCCCCTTCCCGGGAAGGAGGGCTGGCTCGCCTTTTTCGGGGGGCTTTTGCTCCTGATCGCGGAGATCTTCTCCTCCTATGAGGCCATGACGCATTATCTTGCGCAGAGGGATGTCTGGGAGCCGGAGATGCCGGAGATCCCGGAGGACTGGTACCCGGATGTCGATGTCTTTATCTCGACACACAACGAGGAGACGGATATTCTGTTTAAGACGGCAAATGCCTGCGCGGCGATGGATTATCCGGATCCCTCAAAGGTGCATGTTTTTCTCTGCGATGACACAGATCGTCCGGAGGTCGCGGCGCTTGCGAAGGAGCTCGGCGTGGGCTATTTTGGCCTCAGCAACAACAGGCATGCGAAGGCAGGTAATATTAACAATGCGCTGAGCCGCACGAGCTCACCGCTGATTGCAACCTTTGACGCCGACATGATTCCGAAGAGCAATTTTTTAATGGAAGTGGTGCCTTATTTCTTTTTGCCTATCATGGAAAAGAAGGCGGATGGCTCCTGGGTTGTCAAGCCGAAGGAGGCGCAGAAAGACTGCGGCAAGATCGGATTTATTCAGACGCCGCAGGTCTTTTACAACGCAGACTTGTTCCAGTACAACCTCTACGCGGAGAAGAGAGTGCCGAATGAGCAGGATTACTTTTTCCGCGAGGTGAACCTCGGCAAGAACCGAAACAACGCCGTGCTCTACGCGGGATCGAATACGATAATCTCCCGCGAGGCGCTGGAAGGTGTCGGCGGCATTGCGACGGGCACCATCACCGAGGACTTTGAGACGGGACTTCGGATTGAGGCGCTGAATTATCGCTGCTATGCAGTCAAAAAACCGCTTGCACAGGGACTGGCGCCAATTACCATTTCGTCTCTGATCAAACAGCGTGTGCGCTGGGGGCGCGGCTGTATCTATTCGCTTCGCCGCGTGCATCTTCTGAGCAATCCGGCCTTTCCGCTGAGGTTAAAAATCAGTTACTACGCCTGCCGCATTTACTGGGAGAGTTTTTCAAGGCGTCTGGTCTATATCCTGTCGCCGGTGCTTTTCCTCCTGCTCGGCATTCCGCTGGTCGTGATGGATCTCAGACAGCTTCTGTTTCTCTGGCTGCCCTACTATATCTTTTACAGCTTTCTGCTCACGAAGGTGAGCTCAGACATCCGCGACACCCGCTGGAGCAATACGATTGACACGATTATGTTCCCGTATCTTCTCATTCCTATCTGGGCAGAGTTTTTCCACATCAATGAGAAGAAGTTCTCGGTCACGACAAAGTCGCGCTCCTGGAATGACAGCAATGAGTTTTATCTGGCAATTCCGCACATCTGCCTCTTTGTTGTCTCCGCCATCTCCCTGATATTTGCCTTGCAGCAGCTCATCATCAACCGCGCCTTTGGTCTGATAATCATGATCATGTGGATGCTGATTAACTCGTTCAGCTTGCTGATGGCGATCTTCTTTATGCGCGGTCGCGTCAACGAGCGGGAGTTTGAGCGCTTCAACTGTGACCTCGCGCTGGAAGTGCGCTCGGAGGCAGAGCAGAAAGAGAGCTTTGCGGCGCGGGTTGTCAATATCTCGGAGGGTGGTTTCGCCTTCGAGCGGAAAGAGGCACTGCCGTTCCCGACAGACCGGGGTACGGTGCTGCATTTTGTCATCCGAGACCGGAAGTACTGCGCGACGCTGCGCGGCAAAATTGTCGCAGTCAGCAAGCCAAAGCGCGGCAAAGTCTGGACGTACCAGGTACAGCGCATTGGCGAGATGAGCACAGCCGAGAAGCGGGAGTTCTTCCAGATTGTCTATGACCGTCTGAACCCGTTGCCGGAAAAACTCGCAGAGGATACGAGTTATTTCGATGACTTGTTTCGCGTCATGGAAGAGGGCAATAAGGAGCGTGCGCCGCAGCGTCGCACCATGCCTCGTTTTCTTGTGCGGAGCAAGGAAAAGCTTGCCGATGGCACTGTCGTCAGGGTTGAAGATCTGAATTTTAAGTATGTGCGCCTGCGCCTTGTGAAGGGAGAGGCGCTTCCGGAGACACTGACGCTCTTTGTGGGGACAGATTACCCGATACGTTGCGAAAAGAGCAGTATCCGTGAGGGACTGTATCGCATTTTGAACAGCGAGACTCTCCTGGAGAACCAGGCGTTTTTAGAGCAAGTCAAGGAATGGGGAAGAAAATGAACGCATCAAACAGAAACATGTGGAAGCGAGGCGCGCTGACAGTTTTCAGTGTGCTGGTCGTTGCTCTCGCAGGCGGATTTTTCTATGCGAAGGCCGCAGAGAGATCTCCGGGCGTACAGGCCTACGGGCAGCTCAGTGTCCGCGAGGGAAAGCTCTACAGTGAGAAGGCCGAGAAAAATGTGCAGCTCTGTGGTATTTCGAGCCACGGCCTCAGCTGGTATCCGGAATTTACAACGCGCGAAGCGCTGCACAGCATCAGACAGTGGGGCGCCAATCTGTTTCGCGCAGCGATGTATACCGATCAAGAGGGAGGGTATCTCTATGCGCCGGACGCCGCGAAAGCGAGACTTTATGCAGCGGTCGATAACGCCCTTGCAGAAGACATGTATGCGATTGCAGACTGGCACACCTTGAGGGATAAGAATCCCCTTGATCATGTGGAAGAGGCAAAGCGTTTTTTTAGGGAGGTCTCGGCGCACTACGCCAATAATCCAGGGGTTATTTATGAGATTTGCAATGAGCCGAATGGCGATACAAGCTGGGAAGACGTGAAGCGCTATGCGGAACAGGTGATTCCAGAGATCAGGGCCAATGCGCCAAATGCAGTGATTCTCTGCGGAACCTTGGATCACTCGGCAAATTTGGATGGACCTCTGCGGAATCCGATCGCCGATTCCAACCTTATGTATGATTTACATTTCTATTCGGATGTCTCGAGCGTCAAGCATTTTAATGCTGTTTACGAGGAAAAACTTCTGCGGAACAAACTTCCCGTTTTTGTGAGTGAATGGGGGATTCAGTATGGCAAGCTGGACGACAAGCATATCAAGAGCCAGGAGGACAGTCGCCTTTCCTTTCAGGAAGCAAGAGAATTTGCTGCTTTTCTGAAAAAGAATCAGATTTCCTGGGCTTACTGGTCGCTCTCCAATAAGGCAGAAGCGCACAGCATTGTGCTGCCGTCTTGTTCGAAGAAGAGCGGTTGGGAGAGCAGGGATTTGACGCCGTCTGGCATTCTGGTGCGCGGTCTGCTCGCAGAGAGGGAAAAGTGAGTTGAAGAGCAAACATCTTTTTACATTTGTCTCGGTTGCGATGTTTGTATTCGCGCTCGCGTTTGGCATTCGTATTTATGCTGTGGGGGCGCGCGATCGCCGTGAGCGGGCTTATTGGAAGAAGCTGGATCGGATTTTAAGCGATGCCAAGTTTGAGGGGAGCTATCTGCTCGCCCGGGATGGTAAGATTATCGCCTCCGGCGGCAGAGGAACGGTTTCGGCAGAGAAGCCGGAAGAGCAATCGAAAGCGATTGGTCGGGATTCAACCGTCGCAATCAACTCGCTGACCAAACAGTTCACAGGCGTCGCGATTTATCAACTTTTGAACGAAGGCAAACTTCGTCTGGATGCGCCGATTGGCACTTATCTGTCGGACTGTCCCTATGGCAGCCAGGTGACGGTGCAGCAACTGCTCGAGATGCAGTCGGGAATTCCGAATTTTTCAAATGAACAGACCATTCGCGATAAGTATGGCGATCAGATTTACAGCGGCATGGATCCGGCAGCTCTCCGCGCCGATGTCATGGCATTGCAGCTGAATCGTGCGCCGGGAGAGAAGTTTGAATATTCCAATACGAATTATTACCTGCTGGGACTTATCATTGAAGCGGTGAGTGGCGAGCGCTATGAGGACTATATTCAACAGCACATTATCAAGCAGGTTGGCATGCGCCACACAGGATTTGACTGGAATCAAGATGAAGTGAGACCGTATGATCCGCGAAAAAAAGGTGATGGCAGAGAGTTTGCGCCAGCGTTTACGTTCTCAGCTGGAGAGATGACCTCCACTGTCATTGATCTTTATCTCTGGCAGAATTATCTCTATGGCGGCGGTTTTGCCGGCATTGTTCCGCAGGAGTTGTTCCCGAACGATGGCTATCACATGGGACTCAATCGAAAGGGCAGTGTATTCCGGCATGCGGGAGCAACCCATCTGCACCGCTCGAACATGCTCTACGACACGAGTACGAAGGAGCAGGTAATTCTTCTCGGCAGGCGCCCGGAAAGCGACTTAAATGAATTGACAGATGCTCTGAAAGAGTGGCTCTCGGAAGAAGAAAAAATTTACAAATAAGAAGCTTGGACTAAAAGTTTTAGAATCTGAAAGGAGACAGAGTGCATGGAACGCGAAGAAGTGCTTGAAAAAGTAATTGCAGTGATCCGGAATGTCATGGATGTGAGTCAGGCAGAGATGGATGAAGATACAGAAATGCAGGGGGATCTTAATATTGACTCACTTGATTTCTATAGTCTCCTCGGCGCATTGGAATCCAATTTTCACATCCGTATGCCTGAGAAAGAGCTTGCGAATACCGAGACAGTCGGAGATATTGCAGATGTCGTGATACGCCGTATGGAGAAGCAGGGATGACATTCATTGGGACGCTGAAAGATTTTGTCGACAGTTATTCCCAGCGAAGGGCGTTTTCCTTCCGGGATGCAGAGAGCGGTGTAGTTCGCGCGGTAAGCTTTGCTGAATTCTGGAAGGATGTTGCCTGCGCTGCAGCTTACTGGACTGAGCAGCAGAGAAAGTTCGGCGCAAATGAGAAATTCAAAGTTGGAATTGCGGCGGATAATTCTTATCCGTATTTGGTGGAATACTTCGGCGTGATCGCAGCGGGCGGTATTTTTGTGCCGCTCAACCAGAGCTTTGGCGCGACGCGTGTTCTGGAGTTTGCTGC
Organism: uncultured Stomatobaculum sp.; assembly: GCA_938010625.1. GTDB lineage: Bacteria > Bacillota > Clostridia > Lachnospirales > Lachnospiraceae > Moryella. The sequence goes on from CALLVJ010000117.1 coordinate 4,969, forward strand.
AGAAATTGGCATCTCTTATATGGTGGCTGGTGAAGCGCAGCTTGCAGATAGCGAATATGCGACAGAGCTGGAAGCTGCCTATCCGGCAGGACGCTTGTTTCCGCTCGATGCAGTATATGCGGCGACGAAACAATGCGAGCCGATGTGCCCGCTGTATCAAGGAGCTCCTGAGGACACAGTGCTGATGCTTCTTTCTTCTGGAACCAGTGGCCGCTCCAAGGTTGTGGAACTCACCAATGAAAATTTGTCGGCGTATCCGACAGAGATATTTGAGAGCGTATACAGAGGACAGGAGAGCAGTACAGCGCATCACTATGAGAGCCTGACGGTCTTACCGCTCTTTCACATTGGCGGCGTAATTCCAATTATGGAAGAGCTGGCACGCGGCAATAGTCTCTTTTTGAGCAATGCCAGACAGTTTTTGCGAGATTTGAACGCGCAAAAGTTCGAAAAACTCATTGTGGCGCCTGCGATGATGAAGCGCATTTTAGAGCGCGCTGAGAAGCACACGGCGGTTGCGGAGGCTCTGGCTTCGGTGCAGGAGGCGCTTTGCCTCGGCGCCGCGATGAGCCCGGTGCTGATTCAAGCCTTGTATGAACGTGGTATCACACCGTTTACACACTATGGTCTCACAGAGACGACAGGCGCTGTGACTTACCGCGGCGCATACCGGAGCGGAGCCTCTGGTATGGTCGCAGGGTTTTGCGAGATCAAGCTTGAAAACGAAGAAATCTGTGTGCGCGGCAAAAACGTGATGAAGGGGTATTATAAAAATCCGGCTGCGACAGCTGAGGCAATGCGGGACGGCTGGTTCCACACCGGGGATTTGGGTCGCATGGATGAAGACGGCTATCTTTTTGTGACCGGACGGCGCAAAAATATCATCGTTCTCTCGAACGGAGAGAACGTGAGTCCGGAAGTCCTCGAGGACAAGCTCTATGCTTGCCCGCTGATCGACGAATGCGTCGTCTTTGGCGATGGCGATGAGATTGCAGCCAATATTTTCTCTATTACAGCGTCGGCAGATGAGAGCAAGGCAGAAGAAATCCGAGCATTCATCAAGCAGCTGAACCGGACATTGCCGCGTGCAGAACAGATTCAGAAGGTAAACCTCTCGGCAAAAGAACTGCCGAAAAACAGTACAGGAAAGCTTCTCCGCTAAGTGACAGCTCTCACAGCTTGCAGTCCAGATATTGTCGGGGCGATAGCTGATATCGAAAAAGGCAAGTATTCCAGAAACACCGAAGTACTTGCTTTTTTTATGCAAAACTTCTAAAATATTACCGATGACAAATTGGATAAAATGTATAACGGAGGTTGCAATATGAGTCATAGGAATGATTCGACGGCGGCCCGGAGGATCCGCGAAATACTGGACCAGGACAGCTTCGTGGAGCTCGGCGCTTATGTGACAGCGCGGAGTACAGACTTCGGCGCAGCTTCTGAGGAGGCAACGTCGGACGGCGTCGTGACCGGTTACGGCACCATTGACGGCAAGCTCGTATACATCTACGCGCAGGATCCGGAGATTTTTGGAGGTTCTGTCGGCGAGATGCATGCGAAGAAGATTCGCCGGCTCTACGCACTGGCAGTGAAGATGGGAGCGCCTGTCATTGGCCTCATCGACTGCGCAGGTGTGCGTCTGGCAGAGGCGACGGATGCGCTGTTTGCCTTTGGTGTACTTTATCGGGAACAGGCACTGGCAAGCGGTGTTGTTCCACAGATTCAGGCAGTCTACGGGCTTTGCGGCGGAAGCCTTTCAGTCAGCGCGGCGCTGGCTGATTTCACTTTTATGGAGAAAGAGGCAAAGCTCTTCTTCCATGCGCCGAATGCAATCTCCGGCAACACTGAGACAGAGCTTGACACAGCATCGGCAGATTTCCGCAGCGAAGAAAGCGGAACGGCTGATTTTGTCGGGACACAGGAAGAAATCGCAGCGGGAATCCGCACACTGGTCGGCGTGCTTCCGTCCAGCAATGAAGATGACGAGTCCTACGGTGATTGTGAGGACAGCTTAAATCGTCTGGTTCCTGAAATCGCACAGGCTGCAGGCGCAGGCGTGCTTCGTTCCATTTCGGACGACGGCTTTGTCTGTGAGCCGGGACAGCATTACGGTTCTTCGGTGACCACAGCGTTGATTCGCCTGAATGGCTGCACAGTCGGCGCCATCGCAGCAGCTTCCGGCGAAGTCTGTTTTCGCGGCGTCGAAAAGGCAGCCCGCTTTGCAAAGTTCTGTGATGCGTTCAGTATTCCGCTCCTCACAGTTGTGAACAGCAGGGGATTTGAAAAGACGCTCTGCAATGAGAAGCGTCTGCCGCAGGCAGTTGCAGCGCTGATCAATGCCTATGCAGAGGCGACGGTGCCGAAGGTAACCTTGCTCAGCGGCACGGCACATGGTCTGCTCGCAAATGTGTTTGCACCGCGCGCAGTCGCAGACATTGTCTACGCTTGGCCGAACGCAGAGCTGGCGCTGATGGATGCGGGTGCTGCCGTCAAGATTCTCTATGCGGCAGAGCTTGAGAAGGCTGAGAATAAGGCAGCCTTCTTCGAGGAGAAGAAAGCACAGTATCTGGAGAAGCAGGGGTCGGCGATGAGCGCAGCAAAGCGCGGCTACGTCGATGACATCATTGCACCGGAGACCACGAGAAAGCGCGTTATCGCAGCATTTGAGATGCTCTTCACGAAGAATGAGGAAATTCCTGCCAAGAAACATGGCACGGTCTGAGCGGGGTGTCGGGATGAAGCAGAGAATAAAACAGTTTCTTCTCACCGCAGCGCTGTGCCTCACATTGGCCGTCCTGATTCCGTTCTCCGCCTTTGCGAAAATTGATCAGAAAATACTGGACTCCGCAGAACAGGGAGCCAGGAAGAATATTAGCGCCATTATGAACTTTGATGAGGCCATGCTGCAGAACTACATTGATCAGTTTGAGGCGAGTGGCGAAGTCAAAATGGCCGACGGCTTAAAAAGCTGGCAGAGCATTCGCGAAGAGGTGGGCGATGTGACCGCAGTGGATGATGCCGTCGCCAAAGAGGTAGATGACGACAATATTCTGGTGACTGTCAAAGCGCATTGCGGCGACTGCGAAGTCATCGCGCACATGGGCTATCAGGTTTCGAGCGGTAATATCACAGAGTTGAATTTCAGCAAGGTTGAAACGCTGGCAGAGAAGTTTGAGAGCGCTGGCCTCAATTTGATTATCGGAATGGGAACCGTCTTTGCAGTTCTGATTTTCATTGCCTTTCTGATCAGCCGGTTCAAATATATTCACGATTGGGTGAGCCGGAAAGAGGCAAGCGAGCGGGAAGAAAAAGAATACCAAGAGAAGGTCGCGGCCATTCAGCGCATGCCAAAGAGCGCAAAGAATGTATCGAAGCGCATCAGCGCAGAGCAAGTCAAGGCTGCACAGGTGCCGGAAGGCACAAAAGTGCAGTGCATCTCTGCGCCGACAGAAACGACAGCTGAAACGGGAGCTGTATCGACAGAGACAGTCGCAGTGCTCGCGGCAGCCGTGGCAGCAACCGAAGAGCCGAAGCTGGATTCACAGATGCTCGCTGTTCTGACAGCGGCAGCACTGGCAGCCGAGGGTGAGGATCCGGGGCCGGATGGTCTGGTTGTCAGATCGCTCAGAAGACGCGGCAACGGCAGAAGAAGAAGACGTTAAACGACAAAGTAACGACAGCAATACAGCTTACTACATGCAGCGAAGGACAAGACTGAGGAGGAAAATGCAATGAAGAACTATACCATTACTGTGAACGGACAGGTTTATGTTGTGCAGGTTGAAGAGGGCATTAC
>CALLVJ010000118.1 GCA_938010625.1 uncultured Stomatobaculum sp.
CGGCGCAAACTGTTCCTGCAGCCCGTTCACATAGTCCTCGATCGCCGCATAGTCAAGTCCCGTCGTGCCGTCTCTGGTCTCCCGGAGCCAGCTGTTCAGCGTTTCACTACCAAGCTGCACCGTCGCCTGCCCAATGAAAAAAGTGAAGTTGTGGTTCACCAGTGCGTTCCGCGCTGCCATTTTCTCCGCAAGAGCAGCATTGTCCTCGGTGACAGAGGGCTGCACGGCAAAGGTATCCGTGAGATCCAGGTCGGACTGATCGCTCTGCAGCGCCTCCTGCACGGCATTCAGGATATCCTCTTTGCTCGCACTCCAGCCTGCCTCTGCCGGCACAATCGCATAGCCCGCGTTCTCCGTGTAGTCCGACAGTTTTGCGTCCTGCGCCGGGAAGGAGAGTTCAAACAACCCCTGCTCTCCCAACAGTTTTTCCACTGCCTCACGGTTCACATCAATCGTGCGCTTACTCAAAAGCTCATGTTTTTGAAACACCGCGACCGGCCAGGCGAGCGGGGAGCCCTCCGAGAGTGCTCCCTTCCAGTTGTCCCGGCTCTCGACCGAGACTACATCCTTCCGGTGCAGCGAATAGCTCAGATCCTTGACGCGGATGCCAAGTGAGCCCTCTGTCGCCGCGGCAGTGATCAGTCCCTGTGCCCTCTCATACGAGAGCAGAGAGGCATTTTTCCCATCCACCGTCGTGCGCGGGTATGTGTGCCCCGCAAAAAAAACGGCGCCGCCCAGATAACAGATGCAAAGTGCTGCCGCAGTGCCGCCCAATATCTTTTTTTGTTTCTGTTCCATCTCTCTGCCCTTGCCGTCCCTCCACCTTCATAAAACATTATATTATATTCTAACATTCAAAAGGGCGCTTGGGAAGCTCGTGGACAAAAATCCTTGCACGCCGCAGCTCCGAGTGCTATGCTGATACGAAATTTTTGCAATGATTGGTTATTTCAGATTGGAGGCAAGGCATGGCACTGGTCATTCCGGAGCACTACGATCCCGTGCTCTCAGTTCGTGAGACCCAGGAGGCAATCAAATTTATCCGCGACCTTTTTCAGAAAGAATTCGGGTGTCAGATGAACCTGGAGCGCGTCTCGGCGCCGCTCTTTGTGACCGAAAAAAGCGGTCTAAACGACAACCTAAACGGTGTGGAGCGCCCGGTCAATTTTGACCTGCTCTCTCTGCCGGGCGAGAACATAGAGGTGGTACAATCCCTCGCAAAGTGGAAACGCCTCGCGTTAAAGCGCTATGGCTTCAAACCAGGTGAGGGGCTCTATACCAATATGAATGCCATCCGGCGCGACGAAGAGCCGGATAATCTCCACTCCTGTTATGTGGATCAGTGGGACTGGGAGCGCGTGATCCGCAAAGAGGACAGAAGCATTGAGGTGCTTGAAGACACCGTGCAGCGCATCTTCACAATCATCAAACACATGCAGCACGAAGTCTGGTACAAGTATCCGGACGCCTGCTACCGCCTCCCGCGCGAAATCACCTTCATCGACGCGGAAGCGCTGTTACAGCGCTATCCGAAGCTCTCTCCAAAGGCGCGCGAAAATGCTGTAGCGCGCGAGTACGGCGCTGTCTTCATTGAGCGCATCGGCGGCGCTCTCTCAAACGGCG
>CALLVJ010000119.1 GCA_938010625.1 uncultured Stomatobaculum sp.
GGCCCGGGGCGCCTTTGCAACAGATTCGGACACGACCCCGCCCCGGCTCGCCCCAGGAGCCCCACCCGCACCACAACCCCGCCCCAGGAGCTCCTCGCTGAGACGTTTGGCAATCGTGAGCTCCTGGTTGTCGATGTGCTCCCGCATGGTCTGCCGCGCGAGCGCAATGTTTCGCGTCTTCACCGCTGTCAAAATCATCTCATGCTCGTGTAGCAGAATCTGCCGCTTGCCGGTGTCCTTAATATATTCCAGGCGATAGCGGTACATCTGATCGCGGAGATTGTTTAGCATCTGCACGAGCTTGTCATTATAGGTGCCCGCATAAATGGCATCGTGAAAGAGCTCATCCGCCTGTGCAATCCGGATCATATCCTTGGCCTCCAATGCCTCGCGGAAGCCGATCCTGGCCGCCTCAAGCCGCTCAATGTCGTCGCTGTTCATGCGCTCCACCGCGAGCTCGACCGCGAGATCCTCGAGCGCGCGGCGCACTTCGAGCACATCCCGGAGATTCTTCTCCGTGATACCGGCGACTTCTGCGCCGCGCCGCGGAATCATGATGACCAGGCCCTCGAGCTCCAGCTTCCGGATGGCCTCGCGGATCGGCGTCCGGCTCACACCGAGCTTCTTTGCGAGCTGAATTTCCATCAGACGCTCGCCGGGCTCCATCTCGCCCTTTAGAATTGCCTGCCGCAAGGTGTGAAATACGACATCGCGAAGCGGCATATACTCATTGACCGTCATTTTGAATTCTTCCGGCATAGCGCCTCCTTCCCGTTCTGCGCGATCATATGGTCGACGCAATGACTTCTTCCGCAGAAACCGGGCGGCATAAAAAGAAGGCCGCTGCCGGAAACTGTTTTTTACCTGTATCTATGCACTGTACCGCTCTGTCGCGCTCCGCTGCCGGAAACAGCGCAAAGAAGGCTGAGCCGCTGCCGCTCATCGCCGCACCTGCAGCCCCGCTCTCTGCGAGAAACTGCTGGTAGTCGAGCAGTGCCGGCTGAAGCTCCGCCGCTGGTTTTTCGAGCGCATTCTGAATGGATGCGCCGAGCAGTGTCACATTCTTCCCGCGCAGCGCATTTTGTAAGAGCAACGAATCCGACTGCTCCCAGGGTCGGAGACGCTTGAGCGAGAACACTGCATAGACCGCCTTGGTTGAGCTGCCGCACGGCGGCTTGACAATCACAATGTGGCAGGTCGGCATGGGCGAAAGGGGCGAGAGTTTTTCACCTATGCCCTCCGCAAGCTGTGTTCCGCCAGCCACACAGAAGGGTACATCCGCACCGAGCGGCAGGGCGATGGCACAGAGCTCATTGTCCGTGAGCGGAAGCGAAAAGAGCGCCCGCAGTCCCCGCAGCACTGCCGCAGCATCTGCCGAGCCGCCGCCAAGTCCCGCCTCCGCGGGAATTCGTTTTTTCAGTTCAATCCGGACGCCTCCCGGAAGACCGCAGTGCCGCAGCATGGTCTCTGCCGCCCGCACGGCAAGATTCTGCCCGCCAGTCGGCAACAAAGGATTATCGCAGCAGAGCGCTACACCTGCCTTCTCGGTCCGTGTGAGCAGAAGCTCGTCCGAAAGACTGATCGTCTGCATGCCCGTCCGGAGCAGATGATAGCCGTCCGCCCTGATGCCAAGCACCTCCAGCCCCAGATTGATTTTTGCAAACGCCCGCGCGCGGACGCTCTTCCTTCCTGTTTCCATGCCAGTTCCCCTGTCGTTTCTGTACTCTGGATTCCGCACATTTCTCTGCTCATTCTTTGTATACAGAACCTTCTCGCTTTACAAAAAGGCGGCACTGAAGCGCGCCGCCCGCACTATCCCACTTCTCCTTGATTGTCTTCGCTGTCCGATAGCCCGCGAGGTTCTCTGCCTGAACGCGAATCTGCGCTTCGGTGAGTCCCAGTTCTGTCACGGCATAGCGGAGCGCCGCAAGCGAAGCCTCCACCGCATAGCCCCTGCCCCGCGCTTCCCGCCGCAGCACAAAGCCAAGTTCTACAGGTTCTGCCGGAGAGAAACCGGTGAGACCGAGAAATTCGCCTTCCCGCAGCTCCTTTCTGCGAAGGAACACAGCCCAAAGTCCGCAGTCAAAAAAAGTATACTGCGTCCTGACATAATGCGCCAGAAAATCCGCCTCGAAGAGTCCCGTCCAGTCGTCGCCGAGAAACTGCCGCTCTCTCTCCGAAAGTCCGAGCCTCTGCAGGCGCGGACGGTCCGCTGCCGACAGTTCCCGGAGAAAGAGACGCGCCGTCTCCGCAACTGGCGCAGGCAGCCCACACTTCCGGTAAGCCACGCGGCGCAGCAAGGAAGGTGTCACCGCTGTCCAGTCCGTCACATTGAGTTCACCCTTCCAGGGTTCATCTGAAACAGAGACGGTGCACTTTGCACCTCCCT
>CALLVJ010000120.1 GCA_938010625.1 uncultured Stomatobaculum sp.
GACGAGGCGGCGGATCTCTGTCTCTTTTTGTCACTCGGCATGACCATCTCGCTCTTCATCTGCACAGTCTTCCCGAACGGCACAGATCTCCGCGTCCCGGCCATTCCCTCGCACAGTTTCTTTGAATCTCTGGTCTGGATGATTCAGTGTACCGACACGCCGACCAATGTCTTCCCGAGCATCCATGTCTTCAATGCGCTCGCGGTACATGTCGCAGTCATGCGAAGCAAGTCACTCGCGCACCATCCGACTGTGCAGCGCACTTCTCTCACGCTGATGGTTCTGATCTGTCTCTCGACAGTCTTCTTAAAGCAGCATTCTGTGCTGGATGTGCTCGGCGCCCTGCTGCTCGGCTACTTTGTCAATGCCATCGTCTATGCGGGCTATGAAGTTCCCGCGCTGATTCCGGCCGGTGCCGATGCCCTGTTTCAGCGCAAAAAGAAACCCGCCAGAGCTTACCGGCAGGTTCACAAAAAATAATTCTTTTCTCTCGCGCAAGTCCCGTGCAAGCGCTGTTACGCCTGCGCTGAGATCCGCACCTTGTCGCAAGGACAATGTGAGCAGACGCAGAATACCGCTTTAGTTAAAGCCGTAGAACTTCTGCGCAATCCGATAGCCCGCAATGCTGACCTTTCTGCCAACCCTGCCGGGCAGGTTCACGCTCTGACCGAGAATGCCGAAGCGGATGCGGAAGTATAGCCGCAGATTCTGCTTCTGCAAGTAGCGCCAGATTTCCTTCTTCTTCTCAAGATTTTCCGGGAGCTCCGACTTGATTGCGAGAATTGAGCAGATGGTCATCATAATCTCCAGATAGAGAATCATATAGCGCCGCAGCTTCTTCTCTGGAATCTGATAGGGATCATAGCTCTCGACCATAATCTTGGTCACGCGAAGCTGCTGGTCTATGCGCCCGATCATGACCTGCTCGTTGACCGACTGATCTTCTCTGCCGATGTAGTAGCGGTAAAAATTCACATCGAGATAATAGAGTGTCTTCACATGTGGCAGTGGCTGGTAGACAAAAATATTATCCACATAGAAGGTATGCGCCGGAAGCTCCAGGCCGCAGCTCTTTAAGAGCGCCGTGCGGTAGATGACAGAGTGCATCAGAATATACTGTCCCGGCAGAAAGTGCCCGATCTCATCCCAGCCAATCAACTTCTGTTCCGGCAACACCTTTCGGTAGTTCATGACGCGCTTATGTGCTGCGCCCTCTTTCTCATAGACAAAGTTGCTGATCAGGAGATCCAGCTGCGTATTGTTTGCTGTGAAATCCCGCAGTGTATCGAGAATCTTATCATAACTCTCCGCATCAACCCAGTCATCTGAGTCCACGACCTTGAAAAACGCGCCACTCGCGTTTCTGAGACCCGTCATGACCGCAGCGCCATGACCGCCATTCACCTGGTGGAGCGCCCGGCAGATGGTTGGATATTCGCGCGCATAGCGGTCTGCAATTTCACCCGTATTGTCCTTCTGCGAGCCGTCATCGACAATTAAAATCTCGACTTCATCGCCGCCGTGCAGAAGTGCGCGGATACAGCGCTCCATATAAGCAGCGCTGTTATAACAGGGCACTGCAATACTCAGTAGCTTCATGCCTTCCTCCTTTGGATTTGGATTGCAACGAATGAATGCACCGGTCTATTTTACCTGTTTTTCATCCGATTTTCCAGCCTAGAGCAGAAGGGCAAGAAGATTAATGCCGAGATGCGCCGCCATCGAGGCTCTGAGCCCGCCGCGCGCCGCGAGTTCGGAAAAGACGAGGCCCAGCATAAGGGCGAGCAGCCCCTGCGTGAGATTGCCGTGGTAAAGCGCAAACAAAAACGCGCTGATGCAGGCGATCTGCCAACGGCGCTTCAAAAAAACAGCGAGTCCCCGCTCCAAAACGCCGCGGAACAAGAACTCCTCCGCGACCGCGCCGCACAGCACATAGAGGATCCGCGCTGCCCGCTCATCGTTCCCGCCGAGGCTTCGGAGCGCACTCTGATAGTTGTGGTCCGAAGCCGCATATCCGCTTCTGCAGAGCAGAAATATGAGTAGCAGGTAGAGGAAGAGCGTCCCCGCAAACTCGAACAGCGGAAATCGTCTTTCTTCCCGCGCGCGGCTTTCGCCGCCCTGCCGGTACCAAACGAACACAAAGAGGAGGAGACCGCCCTGGTAAGCCGCATTGAAGCGGAGCGCTGTCTCCGCGCCCGGAATCAGTTTCAGGAAAAGTGAAGCCGAGAGATTTGCAGCGAGCGGCAGAAGAAGAACTGCAAGCAAATCCGCAATTCCTCTCCGCTTGGTCATCTGCAAAGTTCCGCTCATTCCGCCCTTCTCTCCGTTTCCCGGGCTGCCAGATCTTCCAGAATGCGCGCTGCCACTTCTCGGTTTCCGCCACTCTGTTCCGCCTCTTGCTTCATCCTAAGCCGCGCCGCCCGTGCCTCGGGATCGCGGAGCAGGGCCTTTGCCGTGCGCCAGAGCCGCTCGGAGGTAAGTTCCTGCGGCGCTATGACCCGCCCGAGCTTATGTTGCGCAAGCTCCTGCCCGACAAGTGGCTGATCCAGACCGAAGGGCAGCACAATCATAGGCACGCCGTAGTAAAGCGCCTCATTTACGCTGTTCATCCCCCCGTGCGTCACGAAAAGGGCGGCGCGGCGCAGCACCGTGAGCTGTGGCACTTTTGAGAATACCCGCACATTGGGCGACAAGTCCTCAAGCGCACACCGCAGCTTTTCGCTGCTGACTGAGCAGATCACTTCGACCCTCTTGTCCGCGAAAGCCGCAATCAGCTTCTTCCAGAAACGCTTATCCGCATGCATCAGTGTTCCGAAGGAAATGTATACAATTGGGTTTCCGCTCTTCCCGAAGGAAAAGGGCTCTTCCGATCTATCTTCGACCGCGGGCCCCACAAAATGGTACTGCGCTTCCGGAAAGCACTCTGCCTCCGGCTGAAAATCCCGCAGGGTGTAAATAAAATTATGCGGTGGCGCTTCCTGCACCAGCGCTTCCGCGAGATTCGTCTCCCGCAGCGAAAACTTCGGGAGAAAGAGGTGGCTCACCAGCGTACAGAGCCAGTCCGAGCGAAACAGCGCCGTCAAATAAGGGCCTCCGGTTTTTCCGAGCACGCTGAGTAAATGCCGGTTCAGCGCAAAGGTGGAAATCAGGCGATAGCAGGGAATGCCGAGTTCTGCAGCGAGCGCCTTCCCCGGGAAAAAGAGGAGTTCATAGATCAGGCAGTCGTAGTTCGCGCCGATGCGCCGCACCGTGCGATAGGCCGCGCCCCAGTTTTGGATTTCATTCAGCGCCGGAACAAAGCTATGCGGCGGCTTGTCATAAGGGACAAAGCGGGCGCCGCTCGCCTCCACCTGCCTGCGAAAAGACTCTGCCTGGATGTAATCCACCTCATGTCCCGCAGCGACCAGGCAGCGCACCAGCCCGAGCGAGGGGTTTGTGTGCCCCGAATAGGGCAAATTCACCATCAATATGTGTCTCTTTTTCCCTTCCATCCGCTCTGCTCCTCCTCCGCGGTTGCTTTTTTGTTCCTCTGAACTTATAATTTTAACATAAATTTTTCCGCACCGCAGCTGAATTAGGAGGTCTCTCATGTCTAAAAAGCGTCTGGTTCTCTCTCTCGGCCACAAAGATCTCGGCACCAATCTGCCGGAACAAAAGGCAGCTGTCGCAGAGACTGCGCCGATTATCGCCGATTTTATCGAAGAAGGCTGGCAGGTCGCCGTAACCCACTCGAATGCGCCGCAGGTCGGCATGATTCACGGCGCTCTCTCGGAATTTGCATCCCGACACAATGGCTATACCCCGGCGCCGCTCTCTGTCTGTTCTGCAATGAGCCAGGGCTATATCGGCTATGACCTGCAGAACGGCCTTCGCTCGGAACTCCTGTCCCGCGGCATCTACAAATGCGTCTCGACCATTATGACCGAAGTCACGGTCGACCCTTACGACGAAGCTTTCTATCACCCGTTGAAGACCATTGGCCGCCTGATGAGCCGGGAAGAGGCCGCAGCGGAGGAGGCAAAGGGCAACCACACGGTCGAAATCCCCGGCAAGGGCTACCAGCGCATTGTCCCGGCGC
>CALLVJ010000121.1 GCA_938010625.1 uncultured Stomatobaculum sp.
CGCGAGGTAATGTTACCCAGATTTGCCTTTTTCTTCGTGTTTGCCATCGCGTTACGCCTCCTCTCTCTCGTCAAAGTCGCCACCGCCCTCTGTCTGCGCAGCAACCACTGAGGCGTAAATCTCATTGTTCTTTAACAGTTCTTCGTGCGTGCCAAAACCGCTCACACGTCCCTCCTCGAGCACCAAAATGCGGTCGGCATCCCTCACGCCCGAAATGCGCTGGGAAATGATGAACTTCGTCGTATTCGGAATCTTCTCGCGAAACGCCTGCCGAATCGAGGCATCGGTCGCGGTATCAACTGCGCTCGTCGAGTCGTCGAGAATCAGAATTTTCGGTTTCTTTAAGAGCGCTCGTGCAATGCAGAGACGCTGCTTCTGGCCGCCAGACACATTGCTGCCACCCTGCTCAATCCAAGTATTGTAGCCGTCCGGAAAACTCCGCACGAACTCATCTGCGCAGGCGAGGCGGCAGGCCTCCTCGCACTCGGCAGCGCTTGCGTCGGGATTGCCCCAGCGGAGGTTGTCATAGATGGTGCCGGAAAAAAGCGTATTTTTCTGTAGCACCATGCCAACGGCATCGCGAAGTGCTGTCAGATCATAGTCCTTTACGTTTTTGCCGCCGACCAGGACTTCACCCTGGGTTGCGTCATAGAGCCGCGGAATCAGACTGACCAGCGAAGTCTTCGAAGAACCAGTTCCGCCGATAATCCCGATCGTCTCACCGGAGCGCACCGAAATATCAATGTCGCTCAGCACGAAGCGCGGATTCTCTTCTTCGCGAAAATCCGGATCCTGCCGCATAGCCTCTTCCCGCGTCAGTTTGCCGCTCTTCACGGCTGCGAGGCGCGTCTGTTTTTCCCTCTGCTTTTTGACTTCCCTCGGATTATCCCAGTCCACAGGCTCCTCGCGCTTTCCATAGGAAAAGGAAACCTTCGAGAAAACCACTGAGCCATCCGCTACTTCTGTGACCGGCTGCTCCGGCGCTTGGATCTTCGGAATCTCCGAAAGCACCTCTTCGATGCGGCGTCCGCTCGCGACCGACATTGTGACCATCACGAAGACCATCGCGAGCATCATGAGCGACATCAGAATGCTGATCATATAGGTAAAGAACGAAGTCAGCTGCCCGGTCGTAAGTGCGCCTGCCACGACTTCATGTGCGCCAAGCCAGGAAATTGCGAGCATGCAGCCATAGACTGCGAAGTACAGCGCCGGGAAAATAAAGCAGACCAGCCCCTCTGCCTTGACAAAAAGCTTGTAAATATTCTCTGCCGAAACCGTGAATCGCCCGATTTCAAACTGTTCGCGCACAAAACTCTTGACCACACGAATGCCCGTCACGTTCTCCTGCACGCTCGCATTGAGCGCATCATACTTCGCAAACACGCGTGTAAAAGCCTTGTCGGCGAATTTGATGACCAGCACCAGCACAATCAGAAGAAAGCCAAGTGCGACCAGAAAAATCATCGAGAGCGACCGACTGATGCTAAATGTGAGAGCAAGCGTGAAAATCAAGGTCGCCGGTGCCCGCATACAGGTTCTGAGTATCATCTGGTAGGCGTTCTGGATATTTGAGACATCTGTCGTGAGCCGCGTCACAAGACCAGCCGTCGAGTATTTATCGAGATTTCCAAACGAAAAGCGCTGAATGCTCCTGTAAATTCCACTGCGGAGACTTGCCGCAAGCCCCGCCGCCGCATCCGCCGCAAAATAGCCGCCGATCGAGCCAAAGAGCAGGCCAAAGAGCGCAAGCCCTACCATCATACTGCCGCTGCGGAGTATCACAGAGAAATTCTGTCCCTGAATTCCGCGGTCAATGAGTTCTGCCATGACAAGTGGCACCAGATTTTCCACGACCACTTCCATCACCATGCCAAAAACGGCAAGCAGGGAAATCCAGCGGTATTTTTTCCCCAGATAGTTGCTGAATAATTGAATCATATACTACCTCCGCGCGCAGTCTCTGCACAGAGCGAGAGTGCGAGCTCTGCCATTGCCTGAAATCCTGTTTCCCGCTCCTCTGCCGTGAGTGTCTCTCCAGTCAGCAGATGATCGCTCACCGTGAGTATGGAGAGTGCCGCCACACCGAGCGAAGCTGCGGTCGCATAGAGCGCGGCGGTCTCCATCTCGACCGCAAGCACACCCATCTTCTGCCACTTTGCAATGGCCTCCGGGCTCTCAGCGGGACCGTAAAACATGTCGCTGGTCAGCACAGCGCCGACTGAAAAGCGTCTCTGTTCCGCCTCAGCTGCTTTTGCCGCGCGGCACAACAGCGAAAAATCCGCAAGTGGCGCAAAGGTACCCGGCAGTTCAAAGAGCGCCGTGAAATTAGAATTTGTCGAGGCGCCCGCAGCCAGCACCAGATCGCGAACCCGTATTCCCTCCTGCATTGCGCCCGCTGTGCCGATGCGGATCAGCTGCTTTGCGCCATAAAAGCGAATCAGTTCGTGCGCATAAATTCCCATCGAGGGACAGCCCATGCCAGTGCCCATGACTGAGACGCGGGTTCCCCGGAACAGTCCCGTGTAGCCGAGCATGTTCCGCACTTCATTAAAACAGTGCACGTCCGTGAGAAAGGTCTCCGCGAGCCTTTTTGCGCGGCGCGGATCTCCCGGCAACAGCACCGCCTCTGCAATTTCACCCTGCACCGCCGCAATGTGCGGGGTTGGCACCGCCTGTTTGGCCTTCGGTTCTCCCTGCATATCTCCTCCCCTTCTTTGCACTTTTCTCAGGGCGCAATTCATTCCAAGCCGTGGCTTTTAGAAGAGAGCGCTGAATTTGATCAGCGCTCTCCCTGCCCTGCTATTTACGCCTTGCCCTCGGCGCGCTTTAACTCTTCTAAATCTCTGTGGCCATCGCGGTGCATCGAAAACTGCTCCATGGGATAGTTTTTCAGATTGTCGAGCACCTTCCTGTCGTCCGCGCGCTGTAAGAGCACCTCGCGGGAGCGCTTAATCTCAAGCTCTGTCTTGTGCTTCGAAGGGCCGCCGACACAGCCGCCCGGGCAGGCCATGCCCTCGATGAAGTCCTCTGCAACTCTGCCGAGCTTTAAGAGCTGGAGCGCCTTTTTGCACTCTGCGCCGCCTGCACAGCGGAGTAATTTGATATCGGAGACATCTTCACCGCGCTCGCTCATGCACTCGAGCACTGCATTGGCCACACCGCCGGAAGTAGCAAAGCGCTTGCCGAAAATCGAAGCTTCCTGGCGCTCGGTCTCCTCCGGTTCCAGTTGAACATCTGCCGAGCGGAGAAAGGCATTGAACTCACCATAGGTCATGACATAGTCCGCATTGTCCGGGACCGACTTATCCGCCGACTCGGACTTCTTTGCGACGCAGGGACCAATGAAGACTGTCACACAGCCCGGATGGGTCGCTTTCAAATAACGGGATACTGCACACATCGGAGAGACCGTCGTGGACATATTCTCCTCATATTGCTGAGGGAAGTGCTTCTTTAAGAGGTTGATGAAGGCCGGGCAACAGGAGGTCGTCATCTTCCTGCCCTCTTTTCTCGCCTCCGACCACTCGAGTGCCTCATAGGCAGCTGTCATATCGCCGCCGAGCCCCACCTCGACCATGTCTGCAAACCCAATCTTCTTCAGTGCATTGCGGATAGCGCCCATACCGATTTTTTCACCGAACTGCCCCTCGGTCGCGGGCGCGCACATCGCAATGACTTCCTTGCCCGCCTTGATCTCCTGAATCACATTGACCAGGTAGCTCTTCGCGCTGATGGCGCCGAAGGGACAGCTGTGAATGCAGCGGCCGCACTCAATACACTTCTGCTCGTCAATGACGCAGAAGCCGTACTCATCATAGGTAATCGCATCGACCGGGCAGGCTTTCTTGCAGGGGCGCACCAGATGTACAATCGCACCATAAGGACAGTTCTGCGCACACATGCCACACTCCTTGCACTTTTTCGAGTCGATGTGGGAACGGAACTCTCCTATCGTCACTGCGCCAAAGTGACAGGACGACAGACAGGCCTTGCCGAGGCAGAGGCGGCAGTTATCCGTGACAGTATAGCTTGAGAGTGGACACTCGTCACAGGCCGGCTTGATGACCTGCACTTCATTCCTGGAATCCAGATTTTCCATCAGATTCTCGCCGCAGGCAAGTCTTGTCCGGTGGCGCACAATCTCTCTCTCTTTATAAATGCAGCATCTGCCGATGGCCGGTTTGGGGCCAGGGATGATTTTATAGACCATCTCCTCCTTGTGTTCCTCATCCAGCTGATCATTCCAGGCGAGACGGCAGGTCTCTTCCAGTACCAGATGCCTTGTTTGGATCAATGCCTCGTCGTTGTTTATCATCGTTTTCCTCCTAGAACTACAGTCACATCATTTTATCATATCTGCTGTAAAATTCCACGCGCTATCTTGTCCTTTTCCCCGTACCCCTTGTGCACTGCTTCCCACTGCGACAAAAGGCAAGGAGCAAGTTTCGGAGTATCATTTCCGCGAGACCTGAGAGCAGCACAATGCTGAGCGTCCAGGCAAATATTTCGCCGGTCTCAAGATAAATTTTGGCGCGATACAAGCCGTTTCCGAGCGAGAGCACTGGTTGTCCGATCAGCTCAGCCGCAGCTCCCGCCTTAAAGCTCATGCCAACCGAAATACTCAGCGCGCTCTCTAAAAAGGGGGAGAGCGCCGGCAGATAGAGCGCCCGCAGCCGCGTGCCGCGCGACAGCCGGTAAAGCCTTGCGACTTCCAGAAGTTCCTCGGGTACGGCGTTTAGACCGCCGAGCGTATTGAGATAAAAAACGGGCAGAGAGACAAAAAAGCAGATAAAAAGCGCGGCATTGCGATTCCCAACCCAGAGCAAGAGAAGAACCACAAAGCTCGCGACGGGAATGGCCTTGATGACACTGACAAGGGGACTCAGAATCCATCTGAGTCCCCTCCTCGCATGAGCTGCCGCTGCCAAAGCCATGCCGAGCACTGCGCCGAGCAGAAAACCGCTCAAAATGCGGAGCGAGGAATTCCCGATTGCCTGCCAGTAAGCAGGCTGCACCGCCATATGCCAAAGTGTCCGGAGCGTCTCTACCGGTCCCACCAGCAGGAATTTATTGCGGAGCAACCTGGCCGCCGCCGCCCAGAGCAGAAGCCAGAACAGCCAGCGCAGCGATTCTCTGCCATAGTTCTGTACAGCTCTTTTCATAAGATACCTGTAATCCGTCTGTACATGCACTCCGCTTAATCCATTACAGCGTAGAAGGCGTCATCCGGCAGCTTGCCGCCGACTGCCTTCGGGTCTGCACTGTGCAGAACTGAGAGGTACCCGGATAGCGCCTTCTGCATCTCTGCGCCGTCCAGATTGGTGATGTTGCAGGCGGGCAATGCCTTCTTCGCGACGCCCTCATTGTCCAGAATGCCAAAGGCGACAACTGCCTTTGCCGTTGTCTCCGGATCCTGCACCGCTGCCGCTGCGCTTCTTGCCTGCTCCTCTCGGAAAGTTCTGACGGCATCCGGCTGCGCTTTTAGGATCTCCTGTCTCACTACTGTCACGCCAGTCACCAGGCGGGAGCCATTGTTCAGCTGATCCCAGGCGTCACTCAGCGAAAAAGCTGTCTTTAATTTGTCATTCTTCGCCTCAGCGACTGTCACAAAAGGCTGCGGGAGCACAGCAATCGCGGTCGGATCCGCCGCGAGCGCCGACGCAATTTCGGTCGGCTCAGACTTGAACTCGAGTGTGCAGTCCGCGACACCGTTTTCCTGCAGGAGATAGCGGAGCACATACTCCGGCGTCGCGCCCTGTCCTGTT
>CALLVJ010000122.1 GCA_938010625.1 uncultured Stomatobaculum sp.
TCTCCGCACCATCAAGCTCGCGGAAAATTATACCAAGCGCTATGCGATTGTCGGTTTCCAGAGCATCACAGAACCAGCCCATACGCTCTCTGCACTTCTCGGCCTGGAGCTCGACATCTTTACAATCGCGAATGCCGAAGAAGTCCCGATCGCACTTCGGAAATTACAGCAGGACGGCTATCACATGGTCGTCTGCGATATGATTGCGCACACTACGGCTCGGCAGCTCGGGCTCGACGCATTTCTGATTACCTCTGGCACCGAGAGCATTCACGCCGCGATCGACCAGGCGCTCACCTTAAGTGCTTGGTTTGTGCGCCTGCGCCGTGAAAATATTCTCTTAAAGAGCGTGACCGAAAGTCAGGGTGCGCTTGTCGCGGTGCTCTCTGCGGATGCCACTCTCTTCTACAGCAGCGCGGTTGAATTTCCGGAGACTCTCCTGCAAAAACTGCGCGCAGTACAGCGCGAGGTGCCGCGGAGCGGTACACTCCGCTTTTATCACAGTGACCGGGGAGAATTTTTTCATGTCACGGCAAAACAGGTACTCCTGAATCGCGCTGAACGAACGCTCTTCTACTGCATTCCCTCCCGCATCCCGCTGCACCGACGGAATACCGGCATCCGGACACTCAGCAAGGGCGAGTGTGAATTTCTCTTCTCCAACAGCTTTTACAGCCTGAGCGGCGCCATGGGTTCCCTCGGCACCGAGATTAAGGCGCTCGCGCGGCTTCGGCAGCCCCTCCTGATCCTCGGCGAGACTGGCACCGGCAAGGAGCAGATTGCGCGCTACCTCTATCTGCACAGCACGCTCGCCAATCATCCGCTCGTGGTCGTGGACTGCGCCGAGACCTCTGAAAAAAGCTGGAACTTTCTCCTCGAGCACTACAATTCGCCGCTCTGTGACAGCGGCAATACGGTCTACTTCCAAAACCTTGAACAGATTCCAGCGGCGCGGGGCCGGGCTCTGCTCTCTGCCATCAAAGACACCGGTCTCGCCCGGCGAGTCCGCCTGCTCTTTTCAGCTGCCGTCGCCGACGATGCACCCGTCAGCGAGATAACGCGCCTCTTTAGCGAGCGCCTCGGCTGTATGACCATCCGGCTTCCTTCGCTCCGAAACCGCGCTGATGAAATCCCCTCGCTCGCGAGTCTCTACCTGAACAACCTGAATCTGGAGCTCGGCAAGCAGATCTCTGCCTTCGAGCCACGCGCGCTCGAGCTGCTCCGCAGCTATTCCTGGCCCAATAATTATACTCAATTCAAGAATCTGCTCCGCTCTCTCGCCTCTCTCTCCGATAGCGCCTATATTCGAAGCAGCGCAGTTCTGGATCTCTTACAGCGCGAGCGTCTGCTCCGCGCGGCAGAACCAGCACCAAGGCAGTCCACCGCTCCCTCTGCACCCAAGACCCTCGACCAGCGCATCCGGGAAATTATACAGGACACCGTGGCTGCCCACAGCGGCAACCGCGCCGCCGCCGCGAGGGAACTCGGCATCAGCCG
>CALLVJ010000123.1 GCA_938010625.1 uncultured Stomatobaculum sp.
CAGTCACCTTTTCCGTGACCGCCTCCGATACCGCTTCTGATACTTGTCCGACTTGATCTGTCATTGCTGCCTCCTCATAACAGCGGCGAAATCAGGCGGAGCAGACAGTGCTCAGCCCGCTGGAACAGCGTTCTGCCGTAATGATACTGTGCCGTGACCTCGCGACACTTCAGAAAGGTATCCTCAAAACACTGCTTCATCTCAAGAATTGCGCGATAACGGTAAAACAAGACGCCGTTCTCAAAGTGATGATAGAGCGAGCGGAAGTCAAGGTTGATGGTTCCACAAACAGCGAGTTCATCATCCGCAACACACTGCTTCGCGTGCATGAAGCCAGGCGTATATTCATAAATTCGCACACCTGCACGCGTCAGCACATTGTAATAAGATCTCGTCGCCTGATACACCATCTTCTTGTCCGGAATGCCCGGTGTGATGATGCGTACATCCACCCCCCGCTTTGCCGCGAGACAGAAGGCCTGACTCATCTCGTCCGTGATAATCAGATATGGCGTCATAAAATAGACATAGCGCTTTGCGTGGTTCACCAGGTTCATATATACATTTTCGCCCGTCTGCTCGCCGTCGAGCGGAGAATCTGCATAGGGCTGGCAGTACCCGGCCTCTGCTGCACAATAGTCCGGCAGCGCGAGATACTCTTCCAATTTCTCTTCGTCATTTTTCTCACCCCGGATGGCATTCCAGTTTTCTAAAAAAATGCCGGTAAATGTCCGAACAGCCTCTCCTGTCAGACGTATGCCTGTGTCAAACCAATGCCCATAGGGATGTGTAATATTAAAGTACTCCTCAGCCAGATTGTAACCGCCGGTAAAGCCGACTTTTCCGTCGATCACCGTGATTTTCCGATGATCCCGGTGATCCAGGAAAGCATTAAAAACAGGCGTCATCGGATTAAAGACCCTGGTCTGAATTCCAGCCGCCTCCATGCGACGGATAAAATCATTGTCGAT
Organism: uncultured Stomatobaculum sp.; assembly: GCA_938010625.1. Lineage (GTDB taxonomy): Bacteria > Bacillota > Clostridia > Lachnospirales > Lachnospiraceae > Moryella. Next base: position 972 of record CALLVJ010000123.1, read on the forward strand.
AAACCAGATACTGCCTATGTCGTCATAGAAAAGCCGGACTTCCACGCCCGCCGCTGCACGCGCCGAAAGCACTTCAAAAAGCCTCTGAAAAGCCGTTTTCTCTTCAATTGCATGATATTCCATGAAGATAAAGCGTTCTGCTTTTTGCAGCGCAGCAAGCTGCGCCTCAAACGCTTCCTCCGCCGTCGGATAAAAACAGATGTCCGTGTCGCGGTACACTGGATAGCCGAGGCGCTCGGAGAGATAGCGAAACTGGTTTGCAATGCCATAGTCCACCGTCTCAAGTTCTTCTAAAATTCCCCCCTGCTGCGGCATCGCCGGAAACAACCGCTCTTCAATTTTCTCATAACGCCGCCGCATGCGATGTGTCGAACCGTTGAAACCAATCAGCAGATAGAGTGGCACGCCGAACAATGGCACACCTGCAATCAGAAAAATCCAAGGCATTTTCATCGCAGCATTGATATGCCGCCCGTAAATGCCAAGCACTAGGATGAATGCGAGCGTGTGAATCAGAGCCGGAAGCCATGGATAGTTACTTGTCAGATCCCGCAGCATCACATAGAGCCAAACCAGCTCCACGACAATCGCAAAGAGCGCAAATAAGCCACGCTTGATGCCATTGCGCACCTCTGTCTTTCGCTCCACACGCATTGCCTGTCTCATTTCTCTGTATTTCCTCTCTTCCATAAGCGAACCTGCCCCATCAGTGTAACACGCATAACCATTCTTGTCGCGTTTTTATGCTGTTGCCCGCATTTCCCCGCACTTTGTGCTAAAATAATAATATAGAAGACAGTAACCCCAACTGACAGGAGGAATTGTATGAAAGAACTAGGCTACTATGACGGCAACTCTGGCCCTCTCAGCGAAATGCAAATTCCCATGTGCGACCGCGCCTCCTGGTTTGGCGACGGCGTCTACGATGCAGGCCCCGCGCGGCACGGTGTCATCTTCGCACTCGATGAGCATGTGGATCGCTTTTTCCGGAGCGCAGCATTGCTCGACATCACAATGCCGCTCTCAAAGGACGAACTGAAATTGCTCTTACAGCGCCTGCTCTGCGAGATGGATGACGATGAGCTCTTTGTCTACTACCAGGTGACGCGCGGCAATCCCACAATCCAGAAACGCTCTCACTGTTACGAGCACGGCGTGCCCGGTAAGCTCTGGGTCACTCTGACGCCGAACAAAATTTCCGACGGTACAGCGCCCGTGTCGCTGATTACCTGCGAGGACACCCGCTTTTTGCACTGCAACATCAAGACTCTAAACCTGATTCCGTCCGTCATGGCCTCCGAGAAAGCGCGTGATGCCGGCGCTGCCGAAGCCATTCTCTACCGACCGGGCGAAATTGTGACGGAATGCGCACATTCAAACGTCCATATCTTAAAGGATGGCACTCTAAAAACGCATCCGGCTGACAATCTGATTCTCAGTGGCATCGCCCGCGCCCATCTGCTCCGTGCCTGCCAGGCTCTCTCAATTCCGACCGATGAGACCGCCTTTACACTGACCGAGCTCTTCACAGCGGATGAGGTCATCGTCACAAGCTCTTCCAATCTCTGCATTCGCGCGAACCAGATTGACGGCAAAGCCGTTGGCGGCAAGGCACCCGCACTCTTTGAACGCCTCCGCGACTACCTGCTCAACGAATTTCTCACTGCGACCGCCTGATTCAGGCGGTCTTTCTGCTTGTGAGAAAGCGGTACACTGCCGTGCCGATGATTAAAACATAGCCGAGCACACTGAGAAAATCCGGCAGCTCGCCAAACAAGAGAAAACCAAGCAGCGCTGCAAAGACCACCTGAATATAGTCATAAACCGAGATTTCCTTCGCAGGCGCATACGTATAGGCCATCGTGATGCCGAGCTGCCCGAGTGCCGCCGCACAGCCGGACAGGAGCAAACATGCGAGCTGCCGCGCCCCCATCGGCTCATACTGCGCCATCATGAGTGGCAGCACCGTGAGACAAGAAAAAATCGAAAACGAGAGAATAATCACCGGTCCCTTCACGCCGCCCTGTCCTGCCTTTCGCACAAAGGTATAGGCCGTTCCCGCACAGAAACCGCCAAACAGACCAACTAAGGCCGACACTGAGGCGAGTCCAAGCCCTGGTTTTATGACCAGAATCGCACCAGAGAGCGCGACCAGAAGGCAAAGCCAATCCCGCTTCACCGGCCGCTCGTTCAGAATAAAAAGCGACATCAGAATCGCGAAAAATGGCGACATCTTGTTTAACATCGTCGAATCCGCAATCGGCAGATGGTCAATCGCCCAGAAGTTCGAAATGACACCAAGCATGCCAACAAATGAGCGCAGAAATACAGCCAGTCGGTTGCCCTTTCCAATCCGGAATGGCGCTCCGGAGCGTTTCAGCATCACAATCGCAACCAGCGCAGCGACCAGATTCCGGAAAAAGACTTTCTGCATGACAGGCAGCGGCCCCGCAAGCCGCACAAATACTGCCATCAGCGCAAATCCCGCTGCAGCGAGCACAATGAAAAAAATTCCTTTTGCGGTACTTTCTCTCAAACCAATTTCCTCACCTTTCTATTCATCTTTTTATTTCGCGCTTGGGCTTCCGAATTTACCTTTCGCAAGCCGTCGCCATATCAGCATTAAATCTGAACAGGCTCACACCTGTTATAGTCAAATAACAATTTCGGTACTTCTGATGAAATGAAAAACCACACGCAAGTAATAGCGTATTGAACGCTATTACTTTGATCTGTCTCCTATTTACCTCTCTCGATGATTTTTCGATTCTATTTCCTCTGAAATATTGTTCTATAATATAATTCATCTCTTGTTTTGTACTTCTGTATTCTAATCCAAGCGATTTACAGATTTGTGAAAGTTCTTCTCGATACCCGCAGTATCTGTTAAATTCTTCAAATGATCTTTTCTTCCTAAAATCTGGTCTGTTCTTTTTCAAGCGCTTCCTAAAAGCTTTAAACCAAAGTTTCAAATTTGTTTCACTCGATATTTACAGTATAATACCACATCGCAACCAAGTCTTAAATACCAACTCTCGCTCTGCCTCCCAACAGCAAAGAAACTTCTTCCGGAGCCTCTTCTCTGGAATGTCCAATGTCCTGGTACTCCTGTCTCATATGCTCTTCCTCTCTCAATTGCCGAGGCATTATCCAAAGAAAAGAGTCCCCCCAACTTAGGATTTCCAATCGCGTATCGACCGCTAGCAATCTGCCAATATTTAAAGAGCCAAACATTTGCCTCCATATCGCTCTTCGTCAGTACAATTTCGTCCTCGCCGAAATGTAGTTATCCTCCATCACGATTATGGCGCACGGCGGCAGGCTCATGATCGCGATCAGCGTCTTGACGATCAGATGTCTCGACTTTTCAGACCGTGACAGGGCGTTACATTCCCATTCCTACCTGCTGCAAGATAGAACTACTAGAATTATTCATATTCTTGTGGTAGGATATTCAAATTAATAGATAAATCGGCACTTTCAGCCAAACAACAATAGCCAGTTGCACAGCTTTATCAAAAGAAGAAACAAGATTCACCAAAAGGCTTATTATAGCAGGGAGCTAGTATGATCAGCAAGAAAGAAAGTCCCCTATCAGTTGTTCTAATAATTTATCTGATTTGTTTTGTATTTCGCACACTTGAGTATTTTATACTGCGAACAGATCAAACATTTTTAGGAGAGGCCTTTATCCATAAGTTGATAGGCATTGCTATTCTTTTTGCAGGAGCAAAACTCTTTGATTTCAAATTCAAGGAAATTGGTTTCTCCAAAAGAGAATTAATCCCATCTATAGCAGAAGGTCTGGTTTTTGGATCTATCACGTTCGTGCTTGCATATTCGTTAGAGATTTTAGTGCTTGCTTCGCAGGGACATTTCAAAACGCTTGCTTTATATGTAAGCGCTTATGCTGTTGATGGAAATATCGGTCATCAGACAGCATTTGTTTTCTTTGCATTTTGTATAATTGGAAATATTATCAATGTGGTAATGGAAGAGGGTATATTCAGGGGGGTATTTCTAAAATTGCTCGAGCGAAAATATACCTTTATCATTTCCGCTATCATAACGTCGAGCTTATTCGGTATATGGCACATAATGTCACCAATTAGAAGTTATTGCGACGGTACCATGAGCTGGGGTGGATTTATTGCCAATTCTGTTATGTTAGTTGTTGCATCTTGTTTAAT
>CALLVJ010000124.1 GCA_938010625.1 uncultured Stomatobaculum sp.
CCAGTAGCCCTTCATCTTCGCGATGTCATCTGTCGTGAGTTCCTTGTTCTCAACATTTTTCACCTCAAAGACCGGGCGCTGTATCTTCGAGTACTGCTTCAAGAGATAGGCATAGGCGAAAATGGCTGTCAGCACAAAGACCTCAAGCACTGCCATAATGATGAATCTGCGCCGCTTGATTGCCTTCGCGCTCTTCGGCTTTTTCTCTGCAACTGCCACCCCTGGCTTTTTCCGGCTCCTGCCTCTCTGCGGCTCCTGCACTTCGTTTTCCATAAAATCTCCTGTTTCCCTCAATAGGCATTTTTGTTGATAAATCCGCGGATAAATGTGAGCAGAATGATCTTGAAATCAAAGCCCAGCGTCCAGTTCTCGATGTAATAGAGATCATATTCTATTCTCTTCTGAATCGAAGTGTCCCCGCGGAGTCCGTTGACCTGCGCCCAGCCGGTGAGACCCGGTCGCACCTGATGTTTGATCATATAGTGCGGAATTTCTTCCTTGAACTTCTCCACAAAGTAAGGGCGCTCCGGCCTTGGTCCGACCAGGCTCATGTCACCGCGCACAATGTTGAAAAACTGCGGCGTCTCATCGAGACTGGTCTTACGGAGTATGCGCCCAATCCAGGTGACACGCGGATCCTTTTTGACTGTCCAGCCCTTTTTCTCCTCCGAATCGACCTGCTGACGCATCGAGCGGAATTTGTACATCCAGAACGTCTTCTGGTGCAGGCCGACCCGCTCCTGTTTGAAGATAATCGGCCCCGGGCTTGAAATTTTCACGAGAATGGCTGCGAGCAGCATGAGAGGCAAGAAGACCACAAGCCCGACAACGCCGCCGACAATGTCCACGAAGCGCTTCGCCGCTGCATTGTAAAACTCAGTCAGCGGCACATGGCGTATATTGATGACCGGCATGCCGGCAACATCTTCCATATAAGGAATGGTCGGAATCACGCCGTAGTAATCCGGGATAAACTTCGTGTGCACGCCGGATTTCTCACAGATCGACACAATGTCCTTTAACTTCTCATACTGCGAGAGCGGCAGGGTAATCGCAATCTCATCCAGCGCGTTTCGCTCAAGCAGGGGCTGCAGCTCTTTGACGGCGCCGATAATCCGTATGCCGTGATAGCTGAACCCGGGCTGATGCGTGTCGTCAAGAATGCCGTTGATCTGATAGCCCCACTCGGCATTGGTCAGAATGCGGTCAATGTAACCCTTCGCCGCTTCACCGTAGCCAACCAGGAGTATGTTCTTCTGGTTAAAGCCGAGCCGCCGCATGCGCCGCAGAAAGCCGCGGATCACATTCCGCTCAATCGTCATCCAGGCC
>CALLVJ010000125.1 GCA_938010625.1 uncultured Stomatobaculum sp.
TGGTGGAGAAGGCAGCCGGGATTCTAAGCGCGGCACGGTCTTTGCGCGGGCTTATACGGCGGAGGGAATAGAAAAGGAAGAGGCGCTCTTTTCTGATGTGAGCGGCATTTCCAATGTACAGGGCGGCATTGTTTTTTCAGGGGCAGAGAATCCGAATGAGAGTTATGCGAGCCTTGTAGTCAATGGCCAGCTGCTCGCCGAGCGTGTTGCAAGTTACCAGCGTATCACAAATGCGGGCAAGGCGCTTTTCTATTTGAAAGATGTGTTTCCGAGTGGCGACAGCAAGGGCGGAACCCTGGTCAAGTGGGATGGCAGTGAGAAAAACAGCGGTGATGAGCTCTTTTATGGTGTCGTTGATTATGAGGCGGAAGATGACGGGAGCGCGGCGCTGCTCACAGGTTACGGCGATACAAAGGAACTCTGGTACTACAGCGCGGACGGCGCAAAACATCTCCTGGATGATGAAGCGATTTCCTTCCGCCATAAAGAAGCGAACTAAGAAAAAAGCATCCGCTGCGAGTCGGATGCTTTTTTCTTGGAACTATATTCGCAAATGATCTTAAGAGGGGGATCTCAGATCAGGAGCTGATAAGGGGGGCCGGGCGGGGGTAAACCGCCCGGTATGAGTATGAAAAAGCTTTGCGGTCTCAGTCAACTGAAACCCGGGCATTTCGGTCATCATTTCTGATGACAAGGATATCATACCTGAGATCTGTGTCAAAAGTGTGGCGCGCCTCTAAAAAAAGCATAAAATTTCTGAACAAAGCCGGTCGAAGTGATTAAGACAAATTAAATGCGCTTTCTCGGGAAAGGGCTTTTATTGCGCAGGGGTTTTGGATATAATGAATTCTGAATACTGTCAAGAGCTTGTGAGAGCAGCTGCTCTCTTTTTATACTGTCCGGAGGGATTTCATGTTTAATATGTTTGGAATGAGTTCGAATGATATCGGCATCGACTTGGGTACTGCGAGTATCTTAGTTTATATCAAGGGAAAGGGCGTCGTCTTAAAGGAGCCGAGTGTGGTCGCGATTGACCGCGATACCAACCGGATTCTGGCAATTGGCGAAGAGGCGCGCCTCATGATTGGCCGCACGCCCGGCAACATCATTGCAATTCGCCCGCTGCGCCACGGTGTCATTTCGGATTATACCGTGACCGAGAAGATGCTCAAGTATTTCATCAACAAGGCAGTCGGCAAGAAGACTTTGCTGCGCCCCCGCATCGCAGTCTGTATTCCGTCCGGCGCGACGGAGGTTGAGAGAAAGGCGGTTGAGGACGCGACCTACCAGGCAGGCGCCAAGGAGGTCTCGATCATTGAGGAGCCGGTCGCCGCTGCAATCGGCGCGGGGATTGACATCTCGAAGGCTTGCGGCAACATGATTGTCGATATCGGCGGCGGTACCACAGACATTGCCGTCATCTCCCTCGGTGGCCCCGTGGTTTCGACTTCGATTAAGGTGGCGGGCGATGACTTCGATGAGGCGGTCGTTCGCTACATGCGAAAGAAGCATAACCTTTTGATCGGTGAGAGAACCGGAGAGGACATCAAGATTCAGATTGGCGCGGCCTACCGCCGCCCCGAGGTGCTGACCATGGAAGTGCGCGGCCGTAACCTCGTGACCGGTTTGCCGAAGACGATTGTCGTGACCTCCGATGAGACGCTCGAGGCGCTGCAGGAACCGGCGATGCAAATTGTAGACGCCGTGCACAACGTGCTGGAGCGCACGCCGCCGGAGCTCGCAGCCGACATTTACGACCGCGGCATTGTCTTTACAGGCGGCGGTTCTCTGATTTACGGCTTGGATCAGCTCTGCCAGGAGAAGACTGGCATCACGACGATGATTGCTGAGGCACCGCTCACAGCGGTTGCGATTGGAACTGGAAAGTTCATCGAGTTCCAGAACGGCGACAGCACAGAGACAAAGAAGGAGTATTGACCGGATGGACTCGCTGAGCGGCTTTGTTGAGAAAATCAAGTACCGGAACGAAGAAAATGGCTATGCGATTCTCAGCGTGGAGAGCGACGGCGAGGACTATGTGCTGGTCGGCACCTTTCCGATGATCTCGGAAGGGGAGTATATCAGGGCGGAGGGGCATTTTCAGCTTCATCCGACCTACGGTGAGCAGCTGGCAGTTGAGACGTATGAAATCAAGACGCCGGAGGACAGTGCGAGTGTGCAGCGCTACCTGTCCTCCGGTGCTGTCAAAGGGGTCGGCGAGGCGCTCGCGAAGCGCATTGTCAAAAAATTCAAGACGGATACACTCCGCATCCTCGAGGAGGAGCCCGAGCGCCTCGCAGAGGTCAAGGGCATTAGCGAGCGTCTTGCGATGGAAATTGCGGGGCAGATTGAGGAGAAACGGGAGCTGCGCCGCGCGATGCTTTTTTTGTCCGGCTACGGCATACGGATGAACCTTGCCGTCAAGATTTATCAGCGCTACGGGGACGAGGTCTACACCCTGCTCCGCGAGAATCCCTACCGGATTGCGGACGATCTGAGCGGCGTCGGTTTTCAGACCGCGGATGACATTGCGCGGCGCATGGGTGTCCGCGCGGACGCAGAAACCCGAATCCGGAGCGCGGTGCTCTATGTGCTTCGGCTCGCGGTGCAGGAGGGACACTGCTATCTCCCGGAGACTGTGCTCACAGCACGTCTGAGGGCGCTGCTTCATTTGGAACCTGAAAGCCTGCGCCAGATTTTACTGGATCTCCAGATGGAAAAACGGCTGGTGCTCCGGCGCACAGACAAAGACGCGGAAGAGAGCAGAGTGTATCTCTCGAATTACGATCGGATGGAACTGCATGTCGCCGCGATGTTAAAGGAGCTGGACATCCAGGAGACAGCAAAAAATACGCGCGCCGCAGAACAGCTTGCCTTGCTCGAAGAGGAGGCGACAGGACTGGTGCTCGACGAGACCCAGCGGCGCGCAGTGCTCGAGGCTGTGCAGTCGGGACTGCTCGTGATCACCGGCGGTCCCGGCACCGGCAAGACGACGACCATCAATGCGATTATCCGCTGCTTTGAGGCAGAGGGGGCAGAGATTCTGCTCGCAGCACCGACTGGGCGCGCAGCTGCCAGGATGACAGAGGCAACCGGGCGTGAGGCAAAGACCATACACCGACTTTTGGAAGTCACAGGTGCGCCGACCGGAGACGGCGAGGGCGATACCGGGCGGGAAAACTGGAGCACGGTTCGCTTCGATCGGAACAGAGAGCAACCGCTCGAGGCCGACTGCATCATTATTGATGAGATGAGCATGGTGGACTTAAGGCTCTTTCACGCGCTTTTACTCGCAGTGCCGGTGGGCGCTCACCTGATTCTGGTCGGCGACAGCAACCAGCTGCCCAGTGTCGGCGCGGGCAATGTGCTCCGCGATCTGATTGCGTCCGGCTGTCTGCCGGTCGTGCAGCTCACACAGATTTACCGTCAGGCTGCAGAGTCGGACATTGTCATGAATGCGCATAAGATGATGGACAACGAGCCGATTGACCTCACAAAGCGGAGCAAGGACTTTCTGTTTATCCGACAAAGCACCGTGGAGGGCGTGATTCAGAACATGCTTTGTCTGATCACCGAGAAGCTGCCAGCCTATGTCGGGACAGACGCGAAGAGCATCCAGCTGCTCACGCCGGTGCGGCGTGGTGTACTTGGCGTTGCGGGTTTGAATCCAGTGATGCAGGCAAGGCTGAACCCGCCGCATCCGGGGAAAGCAGAGCGGGAGTTTCCCCATGCGCTGTTCCGGGTCGGTGACAAGCTCATGCAGATTAAGAACAACTATCAGCACGGCGTCTACAACGGCGATGTCGGTATTCTCGCCGCGATCAACCGCTTTGCCGAAACGCTGACCGTCCGCTTTGACGAGGAGCGAGAGGTCGAGTACGACTTCCAGGACGCGGAGGAGCTAGAGCTCGCCTATGCGGTCACGATACACAAGTCACAGGGCAGCGAGTACCCGGCGGTTGTCATTCCGATCTGGAGCGGCCCAAGGATGCTCCGGACGCGCAATCTGATTTATACGGCGGTGACGCGCGCCAAAAAATGCGTGGTGCTGATTGGTGAGCCGTCCTGCTTCTATGAGATGGTCGCAAATACCAAGGAGCTCGAGCGCTATACCGGCCTGGCAGACAGGCTGCAGGAAATTCTGCAAGGAGGCGCGTTGTGAGGGAAGATGCCTGGGAATGCTTTTCGGAGGCGCTGCTTTCTGTCATATTTCCGCGGCGCTGTCCAGTCTGCGGTGAAATCGTTATGCCAAAGGGGCAGCGGATCTGTCCGCCCTGCCTCAAAAAACTTGACTTTGTGCGGGAGCCGCGCTGCATGAAATGCGGGCGCACGCTCGCAGAGGAACAGGCGCGCTACTGCCATTCCTGCGAGGCAAGGGAGCGGAGCTTTGAAAAAAATCTGGCGCTGCTTTTTTACGATGACTGTATGCGCCGTTCTATGGCGGCAGTCAAGTATCACCAGAAGAAGGAATATCTCGCACCGCTTGGACATCTGCTTGCGCTCAAGTTTCGGGAGGAGCTCTGCCGTTTCCAGGCGGACTGTCTGCTTCCAGTGCCGCTGCACGCAGAAAGACGGAGAACCCGCGGCTTTAACCAGGCAGAGGAGCTCGCGAGGGAAGTCGCGCGAGAGACGGGGGTGCCGCTCTATGCCGACATTCTGCTGCGACACAAGAAGACGATTGCCCAGAAGAGCCTCGGCCCGGACGCTAGAATCCGAAACCTTGCGGTGGCATTTTGTGTAGATGAGGTACTGATCCGGGAGCGCGGCATTCACCGCGTGATTCTGGTAGACGATATTTTCACGACCGGCAGCACGATTGAGGCCTCCGCCCGGGTGCTCCGCGCCGCCGGGATTGAGGCGGTCATGTCAGTTTGCCTCTGCATTGTGCCGGAAGACTAGAAAGGCAAGATGTTTAGGGTAAATGCAATACTCTTTGAGGGAGAGTAATGCAACACATGACAAATCATCCATAAGACAGTTCCTATTGCACCTGATAAGCCTGCCATGGACAAGTCGCCTGTCAGACGAACTGCAACATAGAGCTCTCTCAGAATAATTGCAATGATGTGTTGCATTTGTATTGAAAAGTTACGCATTTTTCTTCTTAGATGTCGTCTCCTGAAGGGATAGCACGACAAGTCTATATCTGTTACACTTGGAGAGACTTCGGGTCAGCCCGAGAGATGACTTAGAGAAGCAGGAGAGTTTGCGATGGATATGGATATGAACTTCCGAAGAAAATTGCCTATTCCAAAGGAAGTCAAGGAAGAATTTCCCCTCTCAGAGGAGAGGGCAAGGGACAAGGAGAAGCGGGATGAGGAGATTGCGGCGATTCTGCGCGGGGAGGTGAATAAGCTTCTGCTTGTGATCGGCCCCTGCTCCGCAGACAATGAGCCTGCGGTTCTTGAGTATACGATTCGCTTGAGGAAAGTACAGGATCAGGTCTCCGACAAGATACTCATGATCCCAAGAGTCTATACCAACAAGCCCAGGACCGCCGGACTTGGCTACAAGGGGATGTTGCATCAGCCGGATATTAACAAGCCGGAAGATATGCTGGCGGGTATCCTTGCCATCCGAAAGATGCATATGCATGTGGTAGAGGAGACAGGCTTTACCTGTGCTGAGGAGATGCTCTATCCCGAGAACCACCGCTATTTGTCTGACCTGCTCAGCTATGTGGCGATCGGCGCCAGATCTGTGGAAGATCAGCATCACCGCCTGGTGGCCTCCGGTCTGGGAATCCCGGTCGGGATGAAGAATCCCACATCCGGTGACTTCTCCGTCATGATGAATTCCGTCGTGGCAGCTCAGCACGGGCACGATTTTCAGTACCGGGGCTGGGAGGTAAGTACCAAGGGCAACCCCTATGCGCATGTCATTCTTCGCGGCTATGTGGATCGCTTCGGGCTGGATCACGCCAATTATCACTATGAGGAACTGCGACGCGTCGCCGATCTATATGAGAGGCACGAGGGACTCAAGTACCCCTCAATCATTGTCGACTGCAACCACAATAACTCCGGTAAGAAATATCTGGAGCAGATCCGCATTGCCAAGGATGTCATGCATTCCTGTCATGTCAATACAGATATCCGCGGACTGGTCAAGGGACTGATGATTGAGTCTTATTTGGAGGACGGGGCACAGAGCATGGATGGCGGAGTCTATGGAAAGTCCATTACGGATCCTTGCCTAGGATGGGACAAGACAGAGAAGCTGATCTTAGAGTTGGCAGATCTGGTGGAGTGAGAGACGGGAGGCGAGTGATGAAGGGAAATAAGGTTATTTCAAAAAGGCAATCCACTCGAATATATTTTAAGATATGAAGCGCTTAAGTCTAAAAATCCGCAAACTAGACTTCAAATCAACAAGTTGAGACTTGCCCATAATGCCGTTTTTGATTGGTTGGATACCTTATTTGAATGGAATCAGATAAGATAGTTCCTATTGCATCTGATAAGCCTGCTATGGATAAGTTGCCTGTCAGACTAACTGTAGCATAGAGGCCTCTTGGAGTAATTGCAACGATGTTTGTATTGAAAAGTTACGGAAGACTAGAGAAAATGCGTGTTTCTTTGGGGGCGCGCCTTGACAGTGCCCCCGGAATGCGATATAGTGACAGTGCGGCAGAAGATGAGAGGTCTTTTTTTTTTGACTTCAATCGACAAATTTGAAATGGGAGGTGGAGACCATGCGTACTAGAATTACTCTTGCCTGCACAGACTGCAAGCAGCGCAACTACAATACGACAAAGGATAAGAAGACACATCCGGATCGTATGGAAGTGAAGAAGTATTGCAGATTCTGCAAGACGCACACGTTGCACAAAGAGACAAAGTGATCTTTGAGAAAGGAAGCAAGATGGCTGAGAATGAGAAGACAAATTTCGAGAGAAAGGGATTTGTGGATGGCCTGAAAGCCGAATTCCGAAAGATTGTCTGGCCGACGCAGGAAGTGCTGGCAAAGCAGACCGCTGCGGTCGTTGCAGTCTCCCTCGTGCTGGGCGCGATCATTGCCTTGCTCGACTGGGCTTTCCGGTTGGGACTGACACGCGTATTTCATTGAGAAGTGGGAGAGCGCATGGCTGAAGCAAACTGGTATGTTGTGCATACCTATTCGGGATACGAGAACAAGGTGAAGGTCGATATCGAGAAATCTGTGGAGAACCGAAATTTACAGGATCAGATCCTGGAGGTTTCCGTTCCGACACAGCCGGTCACGGAGTTTCGGAACAACGTCGAAAAGACGATTGAGCGGAAGATGTTCCCCGGCTACGTTCTGATTCGCATGGTGATGAACGATGAGACCTGGTATGTTGTCCGCAACACAAGAGGCGTGACAGGCTTTGTGGGACCGGGATCAAAACCGGTGCCGCTCTCCGAGGAGGAGATGCAGAAGCTTGGCTTTGGCGGCGGAGAGCAGACGGCAGCGCGTGAGGTTATTCTCGATTTCGCGCCCGGCGATACCGTCACTGTTGTCAGCGGGCTCTGGAAGGACGCGGTTGGCAAGGTGGCGGCGATCAATGAGAAGAAGAGAACGGTGACGTTGCCCATTGATATGTTCGGCAGAGAGACGCCGGTGGAGTTCGAGTTCACCCAGGTAAAAAAGTTGTAAGTTTTCCCCACAGGGGAAGGTTGCGTGGAAGGGGCATATGCCCCGTCATGACCACAAGGAGGTGCCATTATGGCAAAAAAGGTTACAGGCTACATCAAGTTGCAGATTCCGGCAGGCAAGGCGACCCCGGCTCCACCCGTAGGTCCGGCTCTTGGCCAGCACGGCGTGAACATTGTCGAGTTCACGAAGCAGTTCAACGCGAGAACTGCAGATAAGGGTGATCTCATCATCCCTGTCATCATTACAGTTTATGCAGACAGAAGCTTCAGCTTCATCACCAAGACCCCGCCGGCAGCAGTGCTTCTGAAAAAGGCTTGCAAGCTGCAGAAGGCTTCCGGTGTTCCGAACAAGGAAAAGGTCGCGACCATCTCGAAGGACGAAGTGAGGAAGATCGCCGAGATGAAGATGCCTGACTTAAACGCTGCGAGCATTGAGTCGGCGATGAGCATGATTGCCGGCACGGCCCGCTCGATGGGCATTGTTGTCGAGGACTAATGGGGAGGAGATGAGACCATGAAGCACGGAAAAAGATATACAGAGGCAGCGAAGCTTGTTGACCGCAGCCAGTACTATGATGTTGCAGAGGCAGTTGGCGTGATTAAGAAGACCGCCAATGCAAAGTTCGATGAGACGGTCGAGCTGCATGTGCGCACCGGCGCAGATGGCCGCCATGCGGATCAGCAGATCCGCGGCGCGGTGGTTCTGCCGCACGGCACTGGAAAGACAGTCCGCATCCTCGTGTTTGCAAAGGGACCGAAGGAGGAAGAGGCGAAGGCAGCAGGCGCTGATTTTGTCGGTGGTCAGGAGCTCATCCCGAAGATCCAGAACGAGGGCTGGCTTGATTTTGACGTCGTCGTCGCAACCCCGGACATGATGGGTGTCGTCGGTCGTCTCGGTAAGGTACTCGGCCCGAAGGGCCTCATGCCGAACCCGAAGTCCGGCACGGTCACAATGGATCTGACCAAGGCCATTGCCGATATCAAAGCAGGTAAGGTTGAGTACCGTCTTGATAAGACCAATATCATCCACTGCCCGGTCGGCAAGGCTTCCTTCACCGAAGAGCAGCTCAGAGAGAATCTGCAGGCGCTTCTGGATGCACTGAATAAGGCGAGACCGTCGTCCCTGAAGGGCGCTTATATGAAGAGCGCTGTGCTGACGAGTACCATGGGTCCTGGTGTGAAGCTCAACACTGCTAAGATTGCAAACTAAAGACTTGACAACAAGCTGACTTCGTGGTAGTTTTTAACAGTCAGAATACTCTTACCGAAGACAGCGGACGCCAGTGGCGTAAGGAATTTTGTCCGCCGAGGAGGATGTTCACACTTGTGAATGATTCGAACTCGTCTGTCTTTCGGCAGGCGGGTTCTTTTGTTTTGCAAGTACGGAAGAAGGAGGAAACGAGATGAGAGATTCTAAGATCGACCAGAAGCAGCCGGTCGTGAAGGAGATCGCTGCGCTCTTAGACGGCGCAAGCTCTGCAGTGGTCGTGAACTACCGCGGACTCACAGTCGAGCAGGATACCCAGCTCAGAAAGCAACTGAGAGAAGCCGGCGTGGTCTATAAGGTCTATAAGAACACGATGGTTCGCATCGCTGCAAAGGGCACGGACTTTGAGAAGTTTGACGCTTATCTGGAGGGACCGACGGCGCTCGCAGTCAGCAAGGGCGACGCAACGGCGGCCGCAAGAGTGCTCGCAAAGTTCGCAAAGACGGCGCCAAAGCTTGAGATCAAAGGCGGTATTGTCGAGGGCGATGCTTACGACGCAACGGGAATGGCGGCAATCGCAGCAGTTCCGTCGAGAGAGGAACTGCTCGGCAGACTTTTCGGCAGCATGCAGAGTCCGATCACGAACTTTGCGCGCGTCATCAAGCAGATCGCAGAGAAGGACGCAGCACCGGTTGCAGAGTAATCCGCAGGTTCCAGAAGTATTATCAAACATTTATTCCAAGGCATAGGAGGATACAGAGATGGCAAAGTTAAGCACGCAGGAGTTCATTGACGCGTTAAAGGAGCTCTCCGTTCTCGAGTTGAACGAGCTTGTGAAGGCTTGCGAAGAGGAGTTTGGGGTTTCCGCAGCAGCAGGCGTTGTTGTCGCAGGTCCGGCAGCAGGCGGCGCAGCAGCTGAGGAGGAGAAGTCTGAGTTTGATGTCGAGCTCACTGAGGTCGGCGCAAACAAGGTTAAGGTCATCAAGGTTGTCCGTGAGGCAACTTCCCTTGGCCTCAAGGAGGCAAAGGAGCTGGTTGACGGCGCACCGAAGATGGTGAAGACCGGTATCTCCAAGGAAGAGGCTGAGACGTTGAAGAAGTCCCTTGAGGAAGTTGGCGCGAAGGTCACCTTGAAGTAAAAATTGCTTTTTGAGAGAGCGGGGCAGAAATGCCCTGCTCTTTTTTGTTCCGTTCAGCATAAATTTCGACACAGCTTGCGGAAGCGAATGGAATCTAGTATTCTTAACACAGAGTATGCCATTGTTTGGCAGCTCAAAAAGGACAGCGCAAACAGTGAGAAAGGCAGGTTTTCCATATGTATCAGGACGAGTACAGTCGTTGGTGCAAGGCAGAGCTAGTTGATTTTGACTTGAAAAGAGAACTCACGGAAATTGCGGGCAATGAGGATGCCATTCGGGAGCGCTTTGGCGCGAGCCTTAAATTTGGCACAGCGGGGCTCCGCGGCACTCTCGGTGCCGGGACAAACCGCATGAATATCTGGGTAGTGCGCCAGGCAACGCAGGGAGTTGCCGACTGGGTCATGGCGCAGGGCGGCAGTCAGACAGTCGCGATCAGCTATGACAGCCGCCTGAAAGGCTGGAACTTTGCGCGGGATGCAGCGTCAGTGCTCGCTGCCAATGGCATTCAGGTGCGTCTTTATGACGAGCTGATGCCGGTGCCGGCACTCTCGTTTGCGACGCGCTACTACCATTGCAACGCGGGCATCATGATCACGGCCTCGCACAACCCGGCAAAATACAACGGCTACAAGGCCTACGGTGCAGATGGCTGCCAGGTAACGGATGAAGATGCGGCTGTGGTCTATGCGGCAATCCAGAAGACCGATGTGCTCGCCGGCGCAAAGTTCATGAGCTTTGCCGAGGGCGTTGAGAAAGGGCTGATCCGCTTTGTCGAAGATGACTGCAAGGAGGCCTTTTATGCGGCGGTCGAGTCCCGCCAGGTGCGCCCTGGTATTTGTAAGACTGCTGGTTTGAAGCTTGTCTATTCGCCATTAAATGGCACTGGCCTCGTGCCTGTGACGCGGGTTTTAAAGGATATCGGGGTCGAGGATGTGACGATTGTCAAGGAACAGGAATATCCGAACGGCTATTTCACGACCTGCCCCTATCCGAACCCGGAAATTTTTGAGGCGCTTGAGAAGGGGCTCACACTCGCGAAGGAGACCGGCGCTGACTTGATGCTCGCGACGGATCCGGACGCCGACCGCGTCGGCATTGCGATGCGCACGCCGGCAGGCGAGTATGAGCTCGTGAGCGGCAATGAGATGGGCGTATTGCTGCTCGATTACATTGCTGCGGGCAGAAAAGAAGCCGGGACCATGCCGGAGCGCCCGGTTGCGGTCAAGTCGGTGGTCTCGACCCAGCTTGCGGACAAGGTCGCAGAGCACTACGGCGTGGAACTTCGCAGCGTGCTCACGGGCTTCAAGTGGATCGGCGACCAGATTCACAGACTGGAGAGCGAGAATGAGGCGGAGCGCTTCATCTTCGGCTTCGAGGAGAGCTACGGCTACCTCGCGGGTACTTATGTGCGCGACAAGGATGCTGTCGTCGCGAGCATGCTGATCTGTGAGATGGCAGCCTATTACCGGAGCATCGGCTCTTCGATCAAGGCGCGCCTTGAGGAAATCTATGAGACCTACGGCCACTACCTGAATACAGTCGACAGCTTTGAGTTCCCGGGTCTCTCCGGCATGGAAAAGATGGCGGGCATCATGGATGCGCTCCGCAAGAATCCGCCGAAGGCACTCGCAGGGTATGCGGTCACCAGGGTCACAGACTTTGAAAAGACAGAGAGCACGGGGCTTCCGCGCGCCAATATTCTCTCGTTTGCACTGGAGAATGGTGAAATGGTAATTGTCCGTCCATCCGGCACAGAGCCGAAGATTAAGACCTACTTCACGACAAAGGGCAAGGGCATGGATGAGGCCAGAAAAGAAAAGGATAAGCTTGCGGCAGCAATCAAGCCGCTGCTTGCATGAAGAAAGGACATGTATGGCAAAGGAGATTTTACTCTTTACCCGCGATGACTGCGGGTACTGCGCAAAGGCGCACAAGGGCATCGCAGAGCTGATGCAGGAGAATCCGGCATATAAGACGCTGCACATCCGGGAGGTTGAGGAGACAAAAGAGCCGAAATTCATTGAGGGCTTCGATTACTATGCAGTGCCGACCCTGTACCTCGACGGCGAAAAGAAGTTCGAGGCGCACATCGGCATGAGCTACGATCAGATCAAGGCAGCTGTGAAGCAGGTCTTTGACGAAGCCCTCGGCTGATGCAGTATCTGATTTCGTTTCTGGAGGGCATGATCACCTTCATCTCGCCCTGTCTTTTGCCGCTGCTGCCGGTCTATGTGAGTTATTTTGCGGGCGGCGGCGAGCGGAGCCTTGCAAAGACACTTCGGAATGCGCTCGGCTTTGTGCTCGGTTTCAGCCTGGTATTCATGGCGATGGGCGCACTCGCAGGCACGATCGGCGGTTTTCTTGGACAGCACAAGGCAGCCGTCAATATCATCTCGGGGCTGGTTGTGATTGTCTTTGGGATGAACTTTCTCGGTGTGCTTCGCTTCCAGTTGTTCCGGGGCGGGACGCGAAGCCCTGGCAGCACAGAGCTTGGCTTTTTTTCGTCGCTGCTCTTTGGCGCGATTTTCTCAATTGGCTGGACGCCCTGCGTCGGTGTGTTCCTCGGCTCAGCGCTTGCACTGGCCTCACAGAGCGGACATGTGGGCGAGGGCGTGCGCATGCTATTCGCTTATTCACTGGGGCTCGGCGTCCCGTTTCTGCTCAGTGCAGCATTGATTGACCGCCTGAAAGAGAGTTTTGCGGTGATCAAATCACACTATGGCATCATCAACCGCGTGAGCGGCAGTTTTCTTATTCTGGTCGGCATTTTGATGGCGACCGGTACTATGGGACGGTTGCTCGCACTGCTCACGCCCTGAATTCAAAAAGGGAAATACTGGATGAAGAAAAAAACGACATGGATTTTGGCATTTGTGCTGATTGTACTTTTGATGGGCGCGGGAACGCTTTACCGGAAGCTCGCCGCAAAGCAGGCAGGTGCTCAGCTGCAGGCAGAGACGCAGAGCACGACAGCGGCGGAAAGTCCCGCAGCCGAGGGGCAGGACAGCATTGCAGCAAGGGAAAGCGCGGAGACGATGGCAGAAGAGAGCAGCGCCGCGCTGACTGCGGCGCCGGATTTCACAGTACAGGAGGCGGACGGCACGGTACACAAGCTCTCAGAGTACAGGGGAAAGCCAATCGTCCTGAACTTCTGGGCGAGCTGGTGCGGTCCCTGCCGCGCAGAGATGCCGGAGTTCGACGAGATTTACAGGGAGC
Organism: uncultured Stomatobaculum sp.; assembly: GCA_938010625.1. Taxonomy (GTDB): domain Bacteria; phylum Bacillota; class Clostridia; order Lachnospirales; family Lachnospiraceae; genus Moryella. The sequence goes on from CALLVJ010000125.1 coordinate 13,179, forward strand.
GCGGCGCAGAGGTCCAATTCCTCATGGTCAATCTGACCGACGGCAACCGCGAGACTGTGAAGAGCGCCTCCGACTTTGTCGCAGCACAGGGCTACAGCCTGCCGATTCTCTACGATACGGCGCAGGACGCGGCGAGAACCTACGGTGTGTTTTCGATTCCCTGCACTTACTTTATCAATGCGAACGGCATGATGACCGCGCAGGCGCGCGGCGCCATCGACAAGGAGACATTGCAGCACGGCATTGATATGATCACAACAAAATAAAAGCATAACGGGATGTGCAGGTGCATATCCCGTTATGCTTGTTCAGAGATCCCGTTCCAACAGAACGCGGATGGAATTCATAACAGAGTAAATCTGATAGCGCAGAAGAAAAAGTGCGGCGCGATCCTGGTGAAAGTGTGTTTCGGCATAGTCTAGGAGCGGAATTACAGCGCGCTCGGTCTCCTCAATATAGTCGAGAAGTTTGTCCCGCGGAAAACCGTAGACCATGTAGGAGAGATTGTTGCAGCGATCCAATAGCTTCGTCAGAACTGCAATGCGGTTGCCAGGAATTTGCGCAAAATAGTAATCCCGCGCGCGCGCATGCGGCACCCCGGGCTCCGGGAAAAAGGTGAGGCGGCGCACAGCTTCCCGCACGGCAGCGTTGACCGGAAGCTCTTCCGGCAGTAAGTGACAGTCCTCACAGGTGTCGTGGAGCAGTGCTGTGGCAATGAGTTCATCCTCTGTGAGACCAAGCGATAGCGCATGGCAGGCCACAGTCAGCGGGTGGATGATAAAGGGGAGCTGAGCAGGTCCTTTGCGCCGCTGTCCGGCGTGGCAGTGCTCCGCAAAGAGCAGTGCCCTGGGCGTTTCCCGAAAATCAAAGCGCGCGACAGCCTCCAACACTTGGGTTCTGAGCTCCGCGACTTGTATGAAGTGTTCATAGGACACGGCAGTATTCATGACAACTCCTTCTATGGACGGTTCATCATACGTGGCAATTCTATTGTCGGCTCTTTTGCCGACGAAATCAAGCAGAGCTTGTATTTTCGGCGAAATGTTGAGAAAGGCAGGGCGAAATACAATTGGTTTTGCCATTTTGCAAAGCCTTGCGAATCTGTGTATAATGAGAGAAAGTAAAAGGCAACGGAGGTTTTACCATGAATTATGAAGCGTTAATAGAAGAGAGACAGTCGCTGCGCTCATTTGAGCAGCGGGAAGTGCCGGCAGCAGTGCTGCGGGAAGTACAGACTTATTTTGGCGAGAGCGCCCGCATTTTACCGGAGTTAGCTGTGGAGCTGCACTTTGCGGCGGGCATCGGCGCGGGATTGGAGGGCATTGCAGGGTACGGCGGCAACGCTTTCCATGCGCCGCTCTACCTGCTGGTGCTATCGGAAGCAAAAGAGGGCTGGCTGGAAAATGCAGGTTTTGTTGGCGAGCAGCTGCTTCTGAAGCTCACGGAGCTCGGCATTTCTGCCTGTTGGCTCACCCTGACAGATGAGGCAGCGACGAAGCGCGCACTCGCCATTGAGAGCGACAAGAAGGCGGCAGTGCTCCTCGCAGTTGGCTATGCGAGAGCGGAGCGGGACGAGACACGCCTTGACATTGATACCCCTGCAGCGGTCAAGGTAGAGCGCCGCGCAGGTCATATTGCCCCGAAGATTGCAGAGCAGGCACTCTTTTATGAGGAAAGATTTGGACAGGAAGCGAATTTTGTCGAGGGTCAGTTTGACCCAGCTTTCGACAAGGCGCTCTATGCGGCAAGCCTTGCGCCAAGCTTTCACAACCGCCAGGTTTATCGCTATCTGCAGGCGGGACGCGATCTCTACCTGCTCGATGGCAGAGATGTGAAGACCACGGAAGAAGACAGACATTTGAACCTCGGTGCAACCATGGCAAATTTCTGGCTGGTCTATTCCGGCTATAATACAGCCGTTTCCCGCTGGGAACTCGGCGGGAGGGCAAGTGCAGAAATGCAGCTTCCGCCAGAGTATCGCGTTGCGGCAAAGCTTCGCCTCTACTGAACGACTAAATTTCAATAAAGCTGGGAACATTCTATGGGACTGACAACGTCGCCTCTTGTGAATGGAGGCCAATGGACGGACGACAACAGCGCGCGCCACAGCGCACTTCTGCACCGTCTCCTGGATATTGGAGAGCTTTTAATGGCGAGCGGAGCGGAGGTGAACCGCGTAGAGGATACTTTGACCCGCATGGGAAAGGCGTACGGCGCATCCCACATGAATGTATTTGTGATCACGACGAGCATTGTCATCACAATGATTTTCCCGGATGGCACGGAGCGCACCCAGACCCGACGCATTCGGAATGGCGGTTCCACGGATTTTACGCTGCTTGAGGATCTGAATGCGCTGAGCCGTCGCTGTTGCAAACAGCCCCTGCCCGTTGAAGATCTGAAAGAGCAGCTTGACGCCATCCGTTCTGCGCCACATTCGAATTTTCTCTACTATGCGAGCAATGTTGTCGGGGTCGGAAGTTTCACGGCCTTCTTTGCCGGAACTACGGCAGATGTGATTGCAGCGAGTATTCTGGGATTCGTGGTCTCGGCAATGCGGAAACGCCTCGGAAAAATCACACCGACGCCCGTCATTGACAACTTTGTCGGATCCTTTCTGACCGGCTGCCTGCTCGGTGGCACCGTGCGGGCGCTGCCCTTTCTCCACATGGATGCAATCATGATTGGCGAAGTCATGCTCTTTGTGCCGGGAATTGCGATGACCAATGCGGTGCGCGATGTCCTGTCGGGCGATACGATGGCGGGCATGATGCGGCTTCTCGAGACCTTGCTCTGGACTGGGGCACTGGCCTGCGGTTTCATGGCGAGCCTTGCGATTTTAAGTATGCTGTCCTGAGAGCAAATGATGATGAACAGAGGAGAGAATGGCTTATGAGCGAGGCAATGCGCACAGTCGTGATTCAACTCCTGGCAGCATTTATGGGAGCGGGAAGTTTTGCCATCCTGTTTCAGTTAAAACGGAAGTATCTTTTTGTCGCCGCACTCGGCGGTGCACTGGAGTGGGGTGTCTACCTATTGATGATGCGGGCATTGCATGCCGTATTTCCGGCGAGCTTTCTCGCGTCGGCATTTACCGCGCTGTATGCTGAACTCCTGGCGCGCTGGCAGCGGGCACCAGTGACAATTTTCTTTATTTCCGGCATTATCCCTCTTGTTCCCGGCAGCAGTCTCTACTATACGATGAGCGCCATTGTCCGCGGTGACAGCGAGGCGGCAAGCCATTATAGCTCACTGACCATTCAGTATGCCTTTGCTATTGCAGCGGGCATCAGTGTGATTACAGCGGTCTTTGAGATGTGGCGCACGCTGCAGGAGAGGCAAAGAAAAAAGAGACGAGAGAACTGCCGGCAGAAGCGATAAACAATAAGAAGAGAGCCCTGCGCTTCTGAAAAAGATAAAGGCAGCAGCGAGCGCAAAGCATGACAGCAGGGCTTCTGCAAATCAAAGTTTTGAGAGAAAAAAGAGATCCCCGCAACTGTCGGAAGGCAGCTGTGGGGATTTCTGCGTGAACAAGCCGAGTGGAATAGTCTGTTTTGCTGAGTGGCCAGCCGGGAGGCTGCTCTCTGTTGCAGTCAGCGGGCGGCTTTTGTGTGGACATGCGTATGCCTTACATGTTCAGCAGTCTTATTTCGCATGAGTACAGCGATCGGTGTGATGATCAGGTACAGAATAGTCAAAATCACAAAAAATCCAATGTCCGCATTTAGAAACACATAGATGATGTTAAATCCGAAGTGCAGTGATATGGAGTAGGCCAGATTATGATACCGTTACAGAAAAATATTCATCAGCACAGTAATGGATGTAATGACAACTATGTTGGCAATGATATAGGGAACTGCCCGCCAGTCGGTAAACTTTGAATCCACTGCCCACAACAGCGTGTGCCAGAAGCACCATATCAGACCCTGACAGACAGCAGATTTCAAAAAAGGATACCTCTCATTAAATTTCTCGCGCATAAAACCGCGCCAGCCTAATTCTTCGCCAGTTGGTCCGGATGTGAAAGATAAGAGAATGCTGAGGGGCAATGCTGTGGTTCCGAGATTGATATAGGAGCGCATGGATGTTTTTGTTATGAGCGAGAAGATGAACAGTGACAATATGCTTATTCCAAAGGTGAGAGAGAAAGAAAGCAGAAGTGGCAGCAGCTTAATTTTGTCGGAAAAGCAACGCTTGATAAAAGCTGTCCTTGTTTCATCCGACCTGAACTGTTTCCAGCCAATCAAAAGCAGATAGGTTGGCGACCATGCAATCAAGTTTCTTACCATCCACATGATGACAGGAGGGGCATGAAAAATCAGGCTTGCTGGCCCTGCTATAACGATAATGAGCATCCATACAAGAACGTAAGAGCAGATAATATATTTGTTCAAAGAATCTGTTTTCATAGGCCTGACCTCCATTTTAGTCTTTTATCATGCTCCATCTGCAGTGTGCTGACGGAGTGCGTTTAGTATAGAAAAGAGCTGTTTGTGCCACAAGCAAGAGGAGGCTGCATTCCAGACATCTCTGCTACTTTGCATAGCATTTATCACATTGCCATTGATTTTGAGTTTCCTTATTGATCCGAATGGCACGGATGGAATCTTTGGCGGCGGCACTGAGGCAGCAGTAAAGAAGTTTCAGAAGAGAAGCCAGATCGCGGAGAGCGGCGTGGTGGATACACCCCAACACGGACAATTTACCGCCAGCAGTTTCCATGGAGGCTTATGAGGTTACTATCTATAATATCAGGACATTACAGGGGGAAGTGCGATATGAAGAGAACCCTGTTATATTGATGACAAGCGTTGGTATTTTAGTAGTCGTTTTACTGGTGGTAGTCGCACAGAATGCTGAGGCTTCAGAGGAGGTGTCAGAAATGATGCTGAAAATGATTGTGGAGACCCATGAGAGGATGATATATACGTATCCTCAGGTGAAGAAATTTTTGGAGCAAGCAGCTTGAAAATAGAAGCAAGGACAGCGAAGCTGTCCTTGCTTCTATTTTTTGTTAAAACGAGCGAAGGAGCGCATCATGGAAGAGAAAATTGTCCTGTCATATCCTGCTGAAAGGGAAGTTGAATGTTTAAAGTGGGCCTATGATCAGATAGACAATATAAAAGCGGATCGTTGGATGGCGAGATTTATAACTTGTCTTGGAGTGTCGGGATTTATTTATACCGCGAAAAATGTTGATTATGCGCAATTATTTGCTGTGCTGATAGGAATCGGATGTATCAGACTTTTATCCTTGAGACTGCAGAAGTCGGCTTTTTTGCGAAGTACTATAAGAATGAGAACGGAACGGTCATATGAGGACAAGAAGATTCTCTGTGAGAGCGGAATTTTATCTGAGCTGGGGAAAAGGAGTTGAAGGGGGGGTACGCCTGATTCTCAGAAAGAATAAGCTAATCTTGGTCGGCTGGGTAGCAATTTATTTGATTGTTCCTAAGGAAATGCTCAGGGAAGAGGATATTATTCAAATCCGGAGATGGATTCAAAAAGCAAATTGGCATAAGACAAAGGGAGATTCTGACAGCACTGGGATTTCTTGGGATGAAGTCAGAAAGATGAAATTTCTTGGTTTTATTTATCTGGGAACTCCGGTATTGGAAATGGCATTTTATTTTGCACTCGCCGTGGTGAGTATTGTGCTTTTTCGAAGTATGGAGGGTATTGTTTGGTGCACACTGGTAGGCTTAGAACTTGGTTTTTTTTATATTGTATTATTTATATTGCTTTAAGCGCTTGGAGGGAATGCATCTGGTCAGTGGCTGAGGACATGGAGGTAGACCCGGAGGCAAAAGAGATGGAAGTTTATAGAAATGTTTTTCCTTCACAGGAGAAACCGATTGTGTGGTCAGAGCTGATACGTTCACATCCCAATGAGGTTACGATTGTACCGTGTAAGCATGGAAGAATTCTGCTGCTTATGGGTGGAAGGTATTTTGTACAATATGAGGGTTATGACAGGTTGCTATAACCTCGAACAAATTTTCGAAAAAGCACTTGCCTTTTGCCACGCAGTATGAGATACTCTGGAACAGAACAAATGTTCTGACGAGGACGAGAGGGGAAGGTGAAAATGCATGGCAGAGGAAAAACGACTTTGGAAGGAGGTTCGGCTACATAGTCCGAATTGCGGGCGTTATTTACATGGAAATCTCCGGATGGATGGCAGTGCGAAGCTACAGTGTCAGAGTTGTGGCCTCATCGTTTTGCGAACAGTAAGGAGCAGGCGGCACTATGAGATGCAGATATTCGCAGAGAATAGGAGGACAGAAACACAAGAAAAAAAGGAGGCATGACGACGGTGCGGCATAAAAAATAAGTCCGCGTCAGGTCCGTGTCGAAGAACGGTATGTTGCACCAGTGTTTGAGAGGCAGCCGGCAGAGCGAAAAGCTTTGCCGGCTTTTTCATTTTGGGAAGGGAGAAAATTTGTTGTTGATTGAGATGATACGGCAGCTTCAGGCGGGCGATGGCAATGTGATGGAAGAAATTTGCAAAAAGTTACACCCGCTGCTGGCAGCAGAGGCATGCAGGACGCACTTTATGGAATACGAGGATGCGATGCAGGAGTATAGTCTTGCGCTGTTTCTTGCCTTGCAAAAGGCGCAGGAGCCTGCAACCGAAGCGCAGGCGCTGACTCATTGCAAGACAGCTGTGCGCTATCAGTTTTGTAAGCTCTATCGCACTTATGTGAGAAAAAGGCAGCCGGAATATACAGAGGAAGAACTTCCGGAGAGAGTAGGTAATGACAATGCGATAGAAGGAGTATTGTTGGAGACAGCCTTGCGAAGAGAATTACAGAGATTCACGGAAAAGAAACGGAAGATTTTGACGGAATTATATCTCTCCGGAGAAATGGAGATGGCAGTTGCAAAGAAACATGCGGTCAGCAGGCAGTACGTGAACCGCCTGAAGCGAGAATTCCGCATACAGGCAGAATGCTGTCTTCGCTGAGAAGGTGCTCATTCAAGTAAAATATGGGGAGGAAAATAGACTTGGAAGAAATAGTATTGAATCTGCTCCGCGAGCAGGGAATTTGGGCAATGTTATTTGTCGCGCTGCTCCGTTATGTGCTCAGAAAAAATGAGGAACAGGACAAACGGGAAGCTGCGCGAGAGGCTGCGTGCCAGGCGTTATTAAAGCAGTTTGCAGAAGAACTGCGCGCCCTTCAGGCAGAAAATAGCACTGTAGAGGCAAAAGCAAAAAGAAACGAACAATGAAATATTCCGCGACAAGACCAACATACGTGAAAAAATGCGCAAAATAGTTTCTTGACAGCGTTCAGATTTCTGTGGTAAGTTAATCGATGCTAATAATTAGGTTAATCTAATCAAGAGGAGTAAGGGACAGGATGAGGAAGTATGGACTAAAAGCCCTCGCGATTGCGACGGCAATGAGTATGGCTGTCAGCGCTCCACTTCAGGTATTTGCAAAACAGCGCGCAAATACGGCGGGAAGTTGGAAGCAGAGTGGTGAGAACTGGTCGTTTCAAGATGAGAAAGGACAGACTGTTCTCGGTTGGATCTATGAAAACGGCAGCTGGAGTTATATAGATCCCAAGACAGGAAACTTGCGCAGCGGCTGGTTAGATCTCGCAGATGGCAGCCGGTATTTTTTCAGCAACCGGTATGATGGCAGCTTCGGGAAGATGCTGACAGGCTGGAACTGGATTGACGGCAACTGTTACTATTTTGGGAGTGAGGCCGATGAGAGCGAGGGGAAACTCGCAAAAGGCGGTACAACGCCGGACGGTTATCGCGTGGATCAGGATGGCAAATGGGTTGATGAGAATGGAGTCATTCAGATGCGTGCCGGTGAGGGCTATGATACAAAACAGAGCAAAGCGAGCATCGGCAAGCGGGGCAGTAAGGTTTCTTCTGGCAAGAGAAGCAGCAGCGGTGGCAGTCGCAGCAGTGGAAGAAAAGGTGGTGGCTCCGGTGGTTCGGGCGGCGGCAGTTCGCATAAGAATCCAGTTGAGCCGACAGAGCCGACCAAGCCTGTAAAGCCGGAAGAACAGACCAGGCCGACAGAGACAGAGGAACAGACCAAGCCGGCAAAGGCGCAGAAGGATCGGAACCAACAGGTCACAGAAGACGGCGCGCTGGCAAGTCCGAGCAATCCAGCGCGTCCGACAGAGGCTGATAAGTCGGTGCGTCCAACAGAGCCTGATAACACGGGACGCCCGACAGCGCCTGCAACACCGACGTTTCCGGCAGAGAACTCGGAGCAGCCGGATCATCCTACGGGACCAGTTGAGCCTGATCTGCCAGGTAAGCCGGAACAGCCGAAGGACAAGAAGTCCACAACGACTGAGGCAAAGAGCAGAATGGTTCACCTCGGCTTTGCGGACTTTGTGACGGTGGTATTCCGCACGGGCACACTCGAAGACCACAGTATTTATGTGGATGATGTCGATGTGACGGAGGCTGTGCAGAAGGTGGATGATGCCGGTCGCATTGTGAAATGGGCAACTACAGTGGTCTCGCCGAAGGTGCTCCGCGTGGTCAACAAGGCGGATGGCAGCACGGAGCAGACCGTGCGTTTAAATGCGGGATCTGCAGCCGAGACGGTGCGACCGGGCAATCCGGCAGATCAGCCGGATTATATTCTGTCTCGCGGGCGTGTCTCGAAATTTGACTATTACCTTGCGCCGAAGGATAAAGAGGGCAATGATCGCATTCTCCCGGTAACGACGACCTTTGACCTCACACAGGAGAGAAAGGAAAACAGCAACGCAGTCACAACACAGTTTTATGTGAAGCCGGTCGTGATTGGTGCGGACGGCAGAGGGGTTGAGAAGGACAACATTGTCATCAAGTTCAATGTCGAAAACGAGGAGCAGAAGAAGTGGTTTGAGGGCATTGACAGCTTGAAGATTCTGAACAGTGAAAACTGGCCGGTCAACCAGGGACCTACGTTTACGACAGAAGTCAAGGATACAAAGCACGGCAGAAATGGCATTATTCAGATTCCGACTGGACAGGATAACATGCGAAGCAGAGGCATTTACCGCGTCAATATTCATTCCAGTTATACAGATGAGACCGTCACAGTGCCGTTTGAGCTCGTGAGCAGCGCTGCGTTCAGCTTGAAACAGCGCATTGAGACGGCCAATCCGAAGGCAGGCGAGCGAGTCCAGTTCAATATTGAGGCAAAGGGCGGAGAGAGCTTTGGCAATGACTTGAAGATTGATTCCATGCGCGTCACGCTGAAAAAACCGAACGGCAAGGTCGTGGAATTAAAGTACATCGACGATTTCTTCAACTTTGGAGACCTCTTTGTCCTTTACGGCAAGAGCTCCAATGCGGAGAAGACGGTCAATACAGATGAGGTCGGCATCTATACACTCTCCTTAAAGTATTCCGGCTATCAGCCGATCAAGACAAAGTTTGAGGTTTTCCCGGGCAAATCTTTCTTGCAGGAAGAGGACAGTGCGAGCGAGGCCAGTGCAAAGCGCGAGGCGAGAAAGAAGCTGGTCGAAATTGATGCGGTTTCGAGCGCGACCACGGGATCTGTCTCCAGTAAGAAGAGCAGCGGAGGTAGCAGCGGCGGCGGACAGTATGTAGATGGACGCATGGTCTTTAACTATGATTTACTGACCAATGCGCTGATTCTGAACGAGATTGAGGCGCTGAACGAGGACGCGCGTGCGGTTGTGAAGCGTTATTTCAATACGACAGAGAGCGACTACATCTATGAAGAAGGCGCGGATAGGCTGTACAGTTTCAGAGACTATCTGGATGCTTATAAGGAGATCCGTCTGCTCGGCGGCATGAATCTTAATTTTAGGGATTATGCTGAGGGGCATTCGGCGGCGGATTATGCGGGACCGAATGAAGTGCAGAATGTCCTGGAGGATGGAAGTCTCGGCGCGCTCACAAGCTTTAAGTTCTATAAGGGCGACAAGGTTCCGGTCTTCACCGGCACAACAGAGATTGCGGGCAATGATTTTGTGCTGCATACGGACAATGCAGCTTATCTCGGCGCCATTCAGGGCATTTATCTGGATGG
>CALLVJ010000126.1 GCA_938010625.1 uncultured Stomatobaculum sp.
AAAGTCAATATATTTTTCGCATTTTATTTTCTTTGCTAGAATTTATTTTAGAAATTTCTTTCAACATTATTTTCTATATTATTGAGAATTATCGCCTCTATCACCATCTTTTGTAGCCTTCTGTCTGTCTGCCCTCTGAAACCGCAACCATTGCCACAGACTGATCAGCAGAAGCAGCAGCGCCACACCGCAAAGCGCGACAGCGGACAGCGGCACTTTTTCCTGCCTTTTCGCCGGTTCCCGCAGATAACTGACTGCGCGGGGCGCTGCAAACAGTCCCACCGCCTCGGCTTTTGCCTGCACTTCTGCCTGCCAGGGCGTTTGGGACTGCGGCAAAAAGCGAAGCTCCTGCAGCATCCCGCTCCGTTCCGCTGTCTCCGCTGCCTGCCGCGCTTTTTTCCGCCTCGCCGCTCCGGCGGTAAAAAGCTCAAGTTCGGGACAGCGGTCGGTATAAACCTGCTCCGCCTCATAGCGCCGCTCCCTGAGATGCCGCGGATCCAGATTCAGTTCTTCTGCCGCCTCTCTATTCTGTTCCTCTGTCGACGCCGCTTGCTGCTCTTCCATCTCTTTTCCCTCTTTCGAAACGCCAACTTTACATCATGTTACTCTCTGTATTTTATGTTGTTTTGTATCTTTAGTCAACGCCCTCTCATCACACAACAAAAGGATGCAGATATCTGCATCCTTGTTCAGTACAAACCATGTTGGCAAACAAAAACGAGCGCTCGGGGGAGAGCGCTCGTTTTCTTGGGGGGTGTGCTTCTCATTTGTATTTCTATGACACAGTTCTTTCTCTTATCCGCCTGTCCTCCTCTCGTCCGGATTTATTTACATTGTGAGCCCTTGTAAACTATCGGGCATCACAAACTGTAAACTTCCCTCTGACATCGGCGCCACTTCGCCCTCGTCAAAACAAATCACGAGCTTTCCATTGCTGTTCACATAAAAACTCTGATCCTTTTTAATTTCCTTAAAGTTGTCCTCAGCGATATCAGAATCCAGGAAAAATAACTTCTCGGGATCCTGCGCCATTTCCGTCTGCATCTGCCGCTTCACTTCCTCGCTCAGCGTTTTGACATAGTCACTGCCCGGTGCAAACAAGTCGCCAAGCTGCATCAATTTGCCGTCCCGCTTCCGGATGGTAAAATACCGCTTTGCTTCTGCGCTGTCTGCATTCTGCAAAACCTGCGTGAGACAGACAGAATACCAGGCGTCGCTGTCGGTCACCACTTCAGTCGAGAGCTCCAGATTCGAATAGCCGCTGTGGCGCAATTCCTCGCGGAACGCAGCGATCTGCTCATCCGTGATCTGCTGGATTGCTGCATTGACCTTTTCGACGCTCTTCTCCGCCTCTACCTGCTCGGCACTGCTCTGGCTCTCAAGCTGTACCTCGCCGACTTTGACCGTCGCCGTATGCCCGCTGTCTGCGAGCGTATAATCCCGCACCGTCACAAGACGGAAGTAAGCACCGGCAATCGGCAGGCTCTGCAGCGCATAAGCCGTCGTCCGACTCAGGTTCGGCAGCACTGCGCTGATTACCGCGAGGCTCGCCGCCACGCCGAGTATCGCGCGAAAGCGATGGCGGCGAAGCGGCTGTACCTTGCTTTGTTCCACTGCCGCACCGTCACACTGCTGCTCTGGCAACAGCATGGGCTGCTCCGCCGCCTCCTCAATCCAATCCTCCGAGATGTTGGAGACTGCCTCCATGATGTCCTGACTTTTCAAAGAAATTCCTCCTCTCTCAAGACGAGTGCCAGATTTTTGCGAATCCGATATAAGCTCACCTTTACGGCACTCTCACTCATACCCTGACGAAGCGCGATTTCCTGAATCGAATCGGTGTAGAAGTAGCGCCGCACAAAGAGGACGCGCTGCGTTTTCGGGAGCTTTTCCAGAAAGTGGTCAATGCAGGCCGAGAGGCGGTTTTGATCCGCTGCGGTCTCCGTGCTCTCGCTGGCCGGGAGTACGTCCTCGTCGAGCTCATCCAGTGCAAGCTGATACTGCTCGCTGCAACGTTTCTCTGCGTGCTGTTTCCGGAACAGACTGAGCGCCAGGTTTTTGACAATGCGGCTTAAATATGCGCGAAAGTATTTCGGTTTTTCGGGCGGAATGCTGTTCCACGCTCGAAGCCATGTGTCATTCAGACACTCCTCCACATCCTCTCTTGAGGAAAGTACCGATGACGCAACCTTTGCGAGATAACGCCCGTACTCTGCTTCCGTCTCCTGAATTGCCCTCTGATCCCGCTGCTCATAGAGCGCGAGTATTTTCTGTTCCGTCATGCAAGCTTCCCCCGTTTTGCTTCTCTATCAGATATGACGCAAGCGCCGCCATTTGGTTACCCTATTTTTGCATTTTTTTCTGTCGGATTCCAGTGAACTCTTTATGTTCTCACTGCCAGGCCTCCTCCCTGCCTCTATCATCCGACCGCTGCTCTGACGCCTGATAATACACGCGCTACCAGTTCCCCACCACACCCCGGCAAGCACGTCACAGCCACTTGATACAAGACTTTATCGCCCTTTTACCAACCCTTTTTGTCCTATAATAAACTCACAAAAAAAGAGCCACCCGCAATGCGGGTAGCTCCAAGCTGTATTTCTTACTTGAGGTTCATGACCTCTTTGACCTTCTCGATGATATGGAGGCCAATGTCTCTCGACGCATCGACAGTCTGCGCACCGATATGCGGGCTGATGACAAAATTGTCGCAGGAGAAGAGCGGGCTCTGGAACTCATCGTTGCCGCTCAGGCCGCTGCCTGCGAGCTCGTTTTCCATGACGTCCGCCGCATAGCCGCCGATTCTGCCAGCGCGGAGCGCCTCGTACATATCCTGCTCGTTCACGATGCCGCCGCGGCTCATGTTGAGCACGACCGCACCGTCTTTCATCTCTGCAATCGACTTCTTGTTGAAGAGATTCTTCGTCTCCGGCGTCAGCGGAATGTGCAGGGAGATAAAGTCAGAGACCTTGATCAGCTCATCAATCCCCATGCCCTTGGCGCCCTCGCGCGCAAAGTCCTCGGGCTTCAGGAACGGATCGTACGCGACAATGGTCATGCCAAAGGCCTTTGCGAGCTCTGCGACGCGGCGGCCAATGCGGCCAAAGCCCATCACGCCAAGGGTCTTGCCGCGCAGCTCTCTGCCGACATACTTGTACTTATCCCAAATGTGATTGACCTTGACATCCTGGTTTGCCGGAATGGTGTGGCGGGAGATGTCAAGCATCTTCGAGATGGTCAGCTCTGCAACGGCATTTGCGTTGAGACCAGGTGCATTGAAGACCTGAATGCCCTTTCCCTTCGCATACTCCAGATCGACATGATTCAGGCCAACGGCGCAGACACCAATTGCCTTCAAATTCTTTGCTGCATCCAGCACATCGCGGTCAATCTTCGGATCCACACGCATGATCAACACATCCGCATCTGCAATCTCCCGAATCATCTCTTCCTTCGAGAGCGGCTTTCCATCGGAAGTCTTGACATCCATGAACTTCTTGAGCTCCTCGGCAATGCCGGGATAGACAGCGTCTGTAATCAGGCACTTCATCGTTACTTTCCTCCTGTAGTTTGCAAGACAATTTTCTTAGAAAAAAGCGACCGGAATTTGCGTTCCGGTCGCTCTCATTGTTTGATCAGACTTACAGTGCGCGACCCTGCTTAATCATAGCGTCTGCAACCTTCTCAAATCCGACAAGGTTAGCACCCGCAACGAGGTCGTAGCCAAGACCGTAGCGCTCAGCTGCAGCTGCGGAACCATCGTGAATGCCCTTCATGATCTTGTGCAGCCACTTGTCGACTTCCTCGCCATCCCAGAAGAGTCTCTCGGAGTTCTG
>CALLVJ010000127.1 GCA_938010625.1 uncultured Stomatobaculum sp.
TACAGTCGGTGATTCAGTGCCAGATTACCGAAGAGGAGCAGGAGAAATTCAATGCTTCCTGCAAAGAGCTGAAAGACAAGGTTGCGGAAGCAGAGCGCGATCTGCACTGCTGAGCAGACTTAATTCCAGGGGAGCCTGTCGGAGACGGCAGGCTCCTTTTCCGCTATGATCGTATGGCTAAAAAGGAGAGTGTGATGGAGGCGGGAAAGGTATATTTTGTTGGGGCAGGCCCCGGCGCGGAGGATCTCCTGACGCTGCGCGGCGCGGCGCTTCTCTTGGAGGCAGAAGTTGTGGTCTATGCGGGATCGCTCGTGAATCCGGCGCTCTTGAAGCGTTGTCAGCCGAGCACAGAAATACATGACAGCGCAAAGTTGGATCTGAATGAAGTGCTCGAAATTCTGATTCCGGCGGCGAAAGCCGGAAAAAAGGTCGTGCGTCTGCACACCGGCGATCCGTCCGTCTATGGAGCGCACCGGGAGCAGATGGATGCGCTCTGCGCTGCCGGCGTGCCGTATGAGGTCTGTCCGGGTGTCTCCTCTTTCTTTGGCGCAGCGGCTTCCCTCGGCGCGGAGTATACACTGCCTGGCGTCTCGCAGACCGTCATTCTGACGCGCGCTGCCGGGCGCACCGCTGTGCCGGAAAAGGAGAAGCTCTCGGCACTCGCAGCGCACGGCGCGAGCATGGTGCTGTTTCTTTCGGCGGGGCGCGCGGCGGAGGCGGTCGAAGAACTGCTTGCGGGCGGTTTTTATACCGAAGAGACGCCGGCGACCATTGTCTATAAGGTGAGCTGGCCGGATGAAAAAATCATCCGAACAACGCTCGGAAAGCTCGCAGCCGATGCAGAGACTGCTGGAATTAAAAAGACAGCGCTGCTTTTGATTGGAGATTTTCTGGGTGAAACCTATGAGAAGTCGAAGCTCTACGATCCGGGCTTTACAACAGAATTCAGAGAGGGAAAACAAAAATGAAAGCAAATACGATTGCGGTGGTCGGCATTGGCCCCGGTGACCGGGAGTCCATGACTTTGAAAGCGCTGCATACGATTGAAAAGGCGGATACGATTGTAGGCTACAGCACTTATCTGAAATTGATTTCCGATTTGCTGACGGGAAAAACAGTTGTGGAGAGCGGCATGACAGAGGAAGTGCAGCGCTGTGAAGAGGCAGTCGCACTGGCGCTGCAGGGAAAGCACGTCGCTGTGGTGTCCTCGGGCGATGCCGGCGTCTATGGTATGGCAAGCCTTATTCTGGAGCTCGCTGCTTCGCACAAGGAATTGACGGTCGAAATTGTGCCGGGCGTCACGGCGGCGCTCTCCGGCGCAGCGCTACTTGGCAGTCCACTGACACTGGACTTTGCCTGCATCAGTCTCTCCGATCTCCTGGTTTCCTGGGAGCAGATTGAGAAGCGCTTGCAAAAGCTCGCGGCATCCGGCATGGCAGTGGTACTCTACAATCCGGGCAGCCAGAGCCGCCGCGGGCGCCTTGCACAGGCGGCAGAAATTTTCCTCGGCGCGAGAAGTAAGGACACGCCTTGCGCAATCACCCGGAACATTGGGAGGAGGGGCGAGAGCAAGGAACTCCTGTCCCTCAGCGAACTCAGCAGTCGGGAAGTCGATATGCGGACTACAGTTTTCATTGGCGCAGAGAACAGCATAGAGTTGAATGACCACCTCGTGACGCCGCGCGGCTATGCGAGGAAGCAGGCCTGAGGTGGGAGAGCAGAGGGAGGTATTTTTCGAAGAGCTCGCGCGGATACAACTGCCAGAACAAAAGGCGGCGGCAGCGGCGGCAGCGCGCTTTGCTTCGATTGCGATGCCTTTGCACGGGCTCGGCACGCTCGAAGAGGATCTGGTCCGCATTGCCGGCATTCAGGGGAGCCCCGAAATCCGGCTCCGCGCTCGGAAACTCTTTGTGTTCTGCGCAGACAATGGCATTGTGCGTCAGGGCGTCACACAGACCGGGCAGGAAGTGACCTGTGCGGTCTGCGAGCATCTCGCAAACGGCGGCAGCGCGGTAAACCGGATGGCAGCGCTCGCAGACTGCGCTGTTGTGCCGGTCGATGTTGGCGTCGCGGGTCATCCGGCAGGGAAGGGGATTCTCCGCCGTAAAGTGCGGACCGGGACGCGCGACTTCACCGAAGAACCCGCCATGACGGAGGAAGAGACTCTCGCGGCACTGGCGGTCGGAATGAAACTCGCGCGGGCAGAAAAAGAGCAAGGCACAGAGTTGCTTCTCGCCGGAGAAATGGGAATTGGCAATACGACGACGAGCGCGGCGCTCACGGCACGATCAACCGCTACTGGGTCTCCAAGGCGGACGGTGTGGCCATCACGCCCGACATGGAGTACTCCGTCGAGGGTAGCAAGCGCGTCTACAACGTGACGCTCGCTGACCTGCCCCGGTACCTGCCGACGTCGACTGACTTCTCCGGCTCCTACGACTACGTCGCCGATCTGGAGCGCTCGCAGTCCGCAGATGACGGCACGACGATCGTGGTCCGTTTCTGGTCCGCGAGGTGATCGCTTCCTGACTGACTGCTCCGGTCCGCAATCGCCCGCGCTGCCACTCGGTGGCGCGGGCGATTCTGTGCGTGAGAGTCGATCAGGGTAGGCGTGCCACACCCGCGTAGCGCAGGCTCACCTATCCGAATTACGCAAAACAAATGCCGCATTTATTTGCGTAATTAGTGATGGTGTGAATACGAAAATAGCTCCCGAACGGCGCGCGAACACCCTTGGAATTTCAACGAAAACTCGCCACGTTTTGAATGTGTTGCGAAAAGGCGTATCACTGGTGTCAACAGCGCGGCCACCCCGGTCGCGACCGGCTACATTGAGGCCCCACGGGGCCACGTTGAAAAGGACACTCCAATGGCAGATATGCCCCGCATCCTCGACTGCTCCGTCACCGACTGCTCCTACAACAAGGAGAAGAGCTGCGGAGCCGCTGCGATCACCGTCGGCTACTCGACCTCCTGCACGACTTTCATCCCGCTGACCGTCAAGGGTGGCCTCACCAAGGCCGAGACCTTCGTCG
>CALLVJ010000128.1 GCA_938010625.1 uncultured Stomatobaculum sp.
TCTTTTCTTCTGTCGGCTTTGTCGCAGCTGCTGTTGTCGGTGCCGCCTCAGCGGAACTATCTGCCGGATTTGCCGTGGTATCCGCGGCCGAACTGCTCTCATCCGGTGTGGGCTGGGGCTGGACAGGCTTTTGGGGTTCAGTGCCCGGCAAGGTGTAGACTAAAACTGGGGTTCCAGCTGTCACATTTTCAAAGAGCGTCTTTGCAACTGCCGGAGGCAGATTGATGCAGCCGTGCGAACCGCCGCTCTGGTAGATATTCCCACCGAAGGCGTTTCGCCAGGGCGCATCGTGGAAGCCCTCTCCATTGTTAAACGGCATCCAGTAATTGACAGGTGACGCATATCCCTGTCCGCGAAGGGTCGCATTGCGCTGCTTGTAACTGATCGAAAAGGCGCCAGGATGCGTGATCGTTCCCTTTGCCTCATTGCCTGAGACAAAATCAGAGGAGATGAGCTGTTGTCCATCTTTATAGAAATAGAGATGTTGTGCGCTCAGATTGACCTCGACATAAGTGGAACCAAAATCGGAACCGCTGAGAGACGCTGCTTTCTGGGAGAACTCCGGGGTGCGCTGAGTCCTGGTTCCCGAGGCGATGGCCTCACGGAGCCAGTTTTTCTCGGCATCCTGATTTACCTTCCAGCCATAAGAACCGCTCCGCACGGTGACGGTTGCGCCCCAGCTGGACTTCAGACTTTTTGGCTTGTTATAGGTGTCATACTTGGCAGCGAGGTTCTTGATGAATTCATTCAGCTTGCTCTCATCGAGCTTGACGCCGCCCTTGCCGTCCGGCAAAATCCAGTTGTGGAGTTGTTCGCCATTCAGCACAATACCGGAGTCACCGGCGTAGGAAATATCCGTCTTGAGATACTGATTCATTGCCGCAGCGGATTTTACCAGAGCCTCATTGTCCGAGCGAATTTCCGGTTCTGTGTAGAGTTTTTCCTGATCCAGGTCAATTTCCGGCTGCAAGGTGCAGACCGCCTCTTTGATTTTCTGCGCTGCCTCGTCCGTCTTTAATTCCGTCCCATCCTCTTCTTTGACAACGGTAAAAGGCTGCCCGCTCTGATAGGTCGAGATATGGGCATCGACTGGCTTTTGGAAAGAGGCTGTCTGGAAAAAAGGCAGGGCATTCACCGCCGCCTGAAAGCGGGTTTCATCGAGCTCTGCCATCGTATCCAGATTTTCCTCGTGGCGCGAGAAATAGCGCGGCCCCCAGGAAAACACATTCTGCCCGGAAATCAGTTTGTTCAGCGTATCGCCGAAATTATAATGGAGATCTACATCCGAAGCGTGAATCTCGGCCTCGGCCGCCTCGCGCGCCTTGATTTTCAGACTGTAATTCGCAATCCCTGCATTCATCAGTTTTGCGGCATCGTCTGCGCTCTTTCCGGAGACATCCACACCGTTGATGACCGTATTTGGCAAAAAGATACGGTGATACTTTTGTCCGTAAATGGTATACGAAGCAGCGGTCACTGCAAGGAGCACCGCTGCCGTCAATAATACTTTCTTTCCAGCCGAGAAACCGCGCTTGGGCGGCACGGCTGTCGGTTCTTCTGGTGAAAGAGGCGTCGCTGCGGTGTCAGGTGCCGCTGTTTCTGACGCTTCCTCCGGCGTCTCAGCGATAGCATCTTCAGCAGCCGGCGCCGGATTGCTATCAAAATGATCGGTCTCTGTCTCCGGCTTCATGCCACTCCAGACAGCCTCTTTCTCTTCGGGTTCACTGTCATCTGCCTTGACGCGCGCCGCATGTGACAAAGCCTCCGCTGCACTGTCAGAGCTCTCCCACTGCAGGGCAGCATCGCTGTCTTCATTTACCGTGACTGGAATCGGCTCACGATCTTCCGGAAGCACCGTATCCAGGGTCTCGGGCTTCTGCTCTTCCGTCTCTGTCGTGATTCGCGTTCCGGCAGCGGGCGCCTCTCCGAGATCCAAATCCTCAATCAGTGGGTCTTCGCCCGCTTTCCCCAATAACTCATCCATGCAATATGCTCCCTATAATATAACTTTTGTATGAACTTCAGGCAGATCAAAATCCGCTTGTTCTAACGCATCCACTGCTCCTTTTGCAAGTTGAAGCACTGAATAATCATTATAAATGTCTCCAAGACCGAATGTCAACTCTCCACTCTGGACTGCGCCAAAAAGCTCACCCGGGCCGCGGTGTTTCAGGTCTTCCGCCGCAATTTCAAACCCATCGTTGCTGCGCTGTAAGAGTGAGAGCCGCTCTGTGCCGTCCCTGCTTTTTTTCCCCTGTACAAAGATGCAGTATGCCTGCGCTCTCCCTCTTCCCACGCGTCCGCGCAACTGGTGGAGCGTTGCGAGACCAAAGCGCTCTGCATTCTCTATCATCATGACAGTTGCATTCGGAACATCGACGCCGACTTCGATCACGGTTGTTGCGACGAGAATGGAAATCTCGCCGCGCGCAAAACGCTCCATGATGGCTTGTTTTTCGGTCTCTTTCATGCGTCCATACAGTGCCGCCACGGTAATCTCGCCGTGGAAACTGGAGCGCAATGCCGCGCTGTATTCTTCTACATTTTCCAGATCTGTCATGGGATTGGGTTCTACCTGCGGACAGACAATATAAGCCTGGTGACCGGCGGCAATCTCCCGCTTGATATGGAGCAATGCTTTCGGCCTGTCTTTTTTCTCGATGACAGCATTTTTTATGGGGTTGCGTCCGGCGGGGCGCGCATCAATGACGGAGCTGTCAAGGTCGCCGTAGAGAATGACAGCCAGTGTCCGCGGAATTGGCGTCGCGCTCATTACGAGCACATGCGGCAGCTGTCCCTTGGAAGCCAGCTGTTTGCGCTGCAATACGCCGAAACGATGTTGTTCATCGGTCACAACGAGTGCCAGGGAAGAAAAGACGACAGTGTCCTCCAACAAGGCGTGAGTTCCAATCAGAATGTCGATTTCGCCGCGCTGCAGCTGCTTTAAGAGCGCTCGGCGCTCCCTGATACGCGTGGAACCGGTCAAAAGGCCGAGGCGGGGGGCAGGTTCTGCTTTGGCAAACAGCGCGCTGAGCGTCTGGTAGTGCTGGCGCGCCAATACCTCCGTCGGTGCCATCAACGCGCCCTGATACCCGGCGCGACAGACAGCAAAAAGCGCGGCTGCGGCGACAGCGGTTTTTCCGGAGCCCACATCGCCTTGTACCAGACGGTTCATCACGGTTCCCGCCGCAAAATCATGACAGAAATCGTCGCATACATTTTTTTGCGCAACTGTCAGTGTAAAGGGCAAATACTGCTGAAATTCATGTAACGAAGCCCTCGCATCAAAGGTATAGGCGGACTTTTCTTTCTGCAGTGTCTCTTTCAGGCGGCGCACCGCATAGAGAAAGCGGAAAAAACTGTCAAACACAATGCGTTTTCTGGCAGCGGCAAAATTCTCCATATCGCGGGGACAGTGAATTTCCCGCACGGCAGCATCTTCCGGAAGCAAGGCACAGCGCTCCCGGAGTGAAGGGGAAAGCCAGTCCGGAATTGCAGGCGTCAGAGAAATTGCCTGCTCCATCAGAGACCCGAAGGTTTTCTCGCTGATCCCCTTTGGCAGGGCGTACTGGGGCACGGGGCGATGCAGGAGTTTTTCATATTGTTCTCTTGTGAAGAGCTGGGGCTGCTTAAGCTGCAGACGATTCCCGCTCAAATGAATTTTTCCAAAGAGCACCATACGCTTTCCTGGGCGAAGGGTATCGCGCAGGTAGGGCATGTGAAACCAGGTCGCAGAGAGCTCTCCCGAACTGTCACAAAACATGCCTGTGCAGAGCTGCATGCCGCGTCCGCTGCGCCGCGTCAGTTCTCTGACTGCCTCCACATAAACAGCTACCGGCGTGCCGACATCGTCTGCGCTGAGCAAACTGACTTCCGTGAGCTCCGGATAAGTGACAAAGCGCAGTGGGTAGTGGCGCAGCAAATCTGCGAGGGTCTCAATGCCCATGTGCTGTAACAAAGTTTCTGTTTTTGGACCGACACCGCGCAACACGGATACGCGCTGCATCTGCCCCGGGTTTCGCGCAGCCATAGAACTTCCTTTCTGTGATGCGAAAAAAGGACTTCCCGGCGGGAAATCCTCTTTGAAAATCATTCTGCACTCTATTTTATTCTGCAGAGATGAGATAATAGTAAACTGGCTGTCCGCCGTAGTTTAATTCCACCTCGCAGTCCTCAAAGCGCGCCTCCGCAAGTTCCTTGACAAGCTTTGCCTCTTGTTCTGAGACGTCGCTGCCATAGTAAAGTGTGACAAGCTCTTTGCCGTCTGCCGTGAGCTTCTCAATCGCATTCAACACAGCATCTTCGACCTTCTTTTCGACAGTCAGCATGCCGTTTTGTCCGATTGCCATAAAATCACCTGCGTGAATCTCAAAATCGTCCATTGTGGTATCGCGCACCGCATAGGTGATCTCAGCTGTCGCAAGATGCCTGATAGCCTCCTGCATCGCAGCCAGATTTTCCTCCGGGCTGCTCTCCGGGAGAAAACTGACCATTGCAGTGATGCCTTCCGGAATGTTGTGGGTCGGTACGACCACAATATTCTTGCCTGCAGTCAGATCACGCGCTTGCTGTGCCGCGAGAATAATATTCTTGTTGTTTGGGAGAATGAAGATAGTGTCTGCGTTAATCGCCGCAATCGCATTCAGAATGTCTTCTGTGCTCGGATTCATGGTCTGTCCGCCTGAAATAAGCTGATCCACGCCAATTTCCTTAAAAATTCGATCCAGACCTTCGCCAATCGAGACACTCAGGAAACCATAGGGCTTCTTTTCGGATGTCACTGTCTGTTTCCGTTTTTCTTCCGCTGCAATCTGTGAGGCATTGCGAATCAGGCGTTCATTGTGCTCTTCGCGCATATTGTCAATCTTCATGCGGGAGAGCGAGCCCATGCTGAGCCCCTTCTGAATCGCGAGACCGGGATCATTGGTATGGACATGAACTTTTACCATATCCTCTGAGGCGACACAGACAATCGAATCGCCGATGGACTCCAGATAAGACTTAAAGGCTTGTTCTTCCTCGTCAGAGAGCGGCTTTTCCAGATTGACAATGAATTCCGTGCAATAGCCGAAACGGATTTCAGAAGTATCCAGATGAGAGGTGTCAATCGGATGTGTCATGTCCCTTCTGCTTGCCTGCGCAGCGTCAAAGTTTTCGAGGAAGACCTCTCCAATCTCTCCGCTCAGCGCCTGGAATGCACCGTGCATGACTGTCATGAGTCCCTGACCGCCGGAATCCACAACACCAGCCTGTTTTAACACAGGCAGCAATTCCGGTGTCCGTTGCAGAGCAGCATCACCTGCGGCAATAATGTCCTGCGCAAAGCTCACAATATCAGTTGCGCCGTTTTGCAGTTCTTCTGCCTTGTCGCTCATGGCGCGCGCTACGGTGAGGATGGTACCTTCTTTCGGCTTCATGACTGCCTTATAGGCGGTCTCTGTGGCCCGGACAAAAGCTGCCGCGAGCTGGGGAATCTCAATGCGCTTATCCGCTGCAACCAATTCCCGCGTAAAACCGCGGAAGAGCTGTGAGAGAATGACGCCCGAATTGCCGCGCGCACCGCGGAGAGAACCAGAGGCAATGGCCTTGCACAGCACTTTTATATCGTCTGTCTCAAGCGCTGCAACTTCTTTGGCGGCCGACATCATGGTCATGGTCATGTTGGTGCCTGTGTCGCCATCCGGAACCGGAAATACATTCAGTTCATTAATCCATTCTTTTTGGGATGCAAGCTCATTGGCTGCAGCCAAAAAGCACTTGCGAATCACAAAGGCATTCAACTCGTGAATTTCCAAAGCTCAAATTCCTCCTGTGTCAGTCGATTGATCTGACGTCCTCTACATAGATTTTAATCTTTTCAATTTCCATGCCGGAAAATGCCTCTACACGGTATTTCACATTCTCAATCAGATTGTCGGAGACAGCGTTGATGTTCACGCCATAGGCCACAATCAGATGAAAGGCAATTTGAAGCTTGTTTTCCGGGGTGATTAGAACCTGGATACCCTGTCCGAGCTTATTTCTGCTCAACAGACGAACCAGCCCGTCTGTCATATTGACAGACGCCATGCCGACAATGCCAAAGCATTCTACGGCAACGGATCCCGCATAGGCAGCAATCACTTCAGGTCTCACTTCAATCTGTCCCAGCTCATTGTTCAGTCGTCCCTTGACCATATGATTTCCTTCCTTGCGCGCAGTTGCCTGCGCCGCCTTCTATGCTTGCATTGGTTTCACGAAAAGTATACCTTATTTGAACGCGAAAAGGAAGCGAATTTGCTTGCAATCATTTCGCTGGTCTGGTAAACTCGAGAGCGGTATGGGCTTTGAAACCACAAAACCCAAAGAAGATAGGAGGTGTTACCATGGCAAAGTGTGCTATTTGCGAAAAGGCAGCTCACTTCGGCAATAACGTGAGCCATTCTCATAGAAGAAGCAATCGCATCTGGAAGGCAAATGTCAAGTCCGTTAAGGTCAAGACGGAAGGCGGCGTGCGGAAGATGTATATTTGCACTTCCTGCCTTCGCTCGAACTTCGTTGAGAGAGCATAAATTTTTGTGGTGAATTAAAAAGCCGCCCGGCACCGCCGGGCGGCTTTTTAATTGTCTTGCTTCTCTTCTTCTGCGAAAACCTGTCTCGCCTGTTCTGTGGTCTCCGGCGAAATCTTGGAATTTGCTGTAAAGCGGTTGATGACGTCCGGCACCAGATCCATGACGCGTGTCACAGCATCCTGGTTCTTCACATTGATTAGCTTTGTGACACCATTCTGAATGATCAGGACTGCTGCCGGAGAAATTTTGGTACTCATGCCGCCCGCACCGTTGCCGTCACTGCCGCTGCCTTTCTTGCCACTGAACGCGCCAGTCGCCATGCCGCAGGAGACATCCACCAGCGGTATGATAATCGCGTCGCCTGCCTGCTGCGGCGCCCCCACAACTGTCTTTGTTGAAACAAATGTATTCATTCCCTGGAACAGCGCTTCTGCCTGTTCCGCAAACCGATTGTCAGCCATGTACTTCCTCCGTCTCCTGTTTTCTGTCCTTTCCGCGAATGTGCCGGTACACAAAGCGGAAATCCGGGTGAAACCAAAGTTGCGCTGCGCCAAATAAAAACACAAAGAGCTGTATATGTCCGCGAAGAGAAAGCTTTCCCGAGAGCTCCTCACAATCAAACAGCGGTTCTATCTGCAAGCTGTCCTGGTACAAAGGCAGGAACATTGCTGCCAGTGCGGCGCCCTGCCCTGTCATGGCAGGATCTGCAAAGCCAAAGCGCAGCACACCCGACATGTGCCGCGGCAAAAGTTCCCGCAAGAAGCGGAACAGCTTCCGCTTTAGAAATTGTAAAAAACGCTGCGTTCTGTCGTTCTGCCAGAACTCACATTGCGTCTCTGCATTCCGCAGCAGAGTTTGCAGGCGCGCCAACCCGTCTGAGATGATTCTCTGTCTCCGATGAGCGCGGCTGCGGCTGCGCCCCCGCATGGCGCGCTGTTCTTCCGACGAGCTGTGGGCGGGCGTCGGCGGGTCAACAGACTCCCGCTGCTCCGCTGTGCCTGTTTTCTCTGGCGTCTGTTCTGTCACTTCTGCCGGCGTCGCCCCTTCTTCCCGGTCAGTTCTGTCCACGTTGGGCGCCTCCGGTTTCTCTTTGTCCTCTTCCTCTTCTAAATGATAAACGCGAAAGCCGAAGACAAAAAATTCCATCTGCTGTTCTGCTGCATAGGAGAGACGCAGGCGTAGCAACGAAAACAACCAGGAAAGCGAGAAGTCACCGGAAAGCTGCTTTGCCTCGCGTGCGCCATTGCCCCGATAACAGATGGGCACAAAGAGCAGAAGCAATATGACAAGCAACAACAAGCCGAGCAGGAGCAGAAAAAGAAACAGAATTCCCTTAAGTATCGCTGGTATCAAAGCTGGCATCAATGTTCACCGCTCCGTTTCTCGCATAGAGCTCCGTAATAATGGTCTGTGCAACTTGAAAGGCTTCTTTTTTGCCAA
>CALLVJ010000129.1 GCA_938010625.1 uncultured Stomatobaculum sp.
CATAGAAGGTTGCGCGCTTGCCCTGCCTCCACCAGACAACAAATGCACTGCCAACTGCAAGCAGCATACCAAACGTCATGCCAAGATAATAGTACCTCATACCAGACCTCCCTTTCTTTTCTCGCTCCTGTTTACGACATAATGTCGTATATACATTACACATCGAGCATACATCTCTCTGTTCCGTATGTCAAGTATATATTACATATTGACAGTTTCTTCTGTCCTTGTATTCTTCAGGGAATTCTTCTATACTGTTTCAGTATGCTTTATAAAATACTCTGAAGGGGAATTGCCATGTCACTTCGCACAATTTGTCAAAAGGTTTCTGCCAAAACCGGTCTGAGCTTCGACCGTGACAGTGGTATCACAGCCGGCTTCTACAACGGCTACCACATCGCGCTTGTCGCCAATGCAAATGTCCTGCAGCTAACAGTTTCTGTCTCGACCGGCGTCGGGCAGAAACCGGAAAAAGCGACCTTAAAACAGGCGCACAAAAACTATAAGAAAACACTTGGGCAAATGACTCTGCAAGGCTATCGCGCCAGTTTTGTTGTTCCGGGAACTCTCACAGAAAAGGGCCGAATTGAAAAATGTGTGGCAGGCATCCAGAATCTCACCGACTTTCTCAAAGAAAACGGCCTTCGCGACTGCAGCGAGCTGAGCGGCCGCCCAGATGAAAGCAGCTGTTACTTTGTGAACGGGGGACTTCGTTTCCTGACCCAGGATGAATACGATGCGGAGCGCTCCCGCGCGCAGTCCTCGTTCGATGAGACCAACGCAAAGCGCGGTAATCCGATCGCCGGTATTGTCGGCGCACTGCTCGGCAGCTTAGTCGGCGTCGCGCTGATGGTTCTGATTGGGCAGCTCGGCTATGTCTCGGCCTGGTCCGGCATTGTCATGGGCGTCTGCGTGGTGAAGGGCTATGAGCTGCTCTCCGGCAAGTTTGATATGGTCGGCATGGTCATTTCCCTCATCGTCATGATCGGTATGGTCTATCTCGGCAATCAGCTCGACTGGGCTATCACGATTGCGCGCGCCTATGAGGCAAATATCTTCGACGCCTTTCCGGTCGTCAACTACGTAGTCCGGGAGAACGATGCGCTTCCGGTCTACTACCGGAATCTGGTGCTCTACTATATCTTTACGCTGCTCGGCGCTGTTCCAACTCTGATCGGCGCAATGCAACACCAAAAACTCCTCGGCGTCTCCTATCCAATCGGCGCAGAGGCTCATGAAGAGACCATTTATGTCACGCCGGATGACACCGGTTCTACAACGTTCTGAAATCCAGACAAAAGAAAATCGCGCCCGCAGCTGATATGTAACCAGAATCCTGGACACATTGATGGTTCACCTCGTCTTAACACATGCTATCCTGTACCTGACAGGAAGCATCCATTTTATTTTCTTCCGATCATGCCCGCAAAACATTTGATGCTGCGCTGTCGTCCCAGGGCAGCGTTGACATAAAAAATCAGCCTTTCACAGATGGTAAAAGGCTGACAAAAATTATCGTGACCGCTATATGCGCAGTCTGTGTGATGTTACCGCTTTCATGGTATCATGGCACTATCCCGCACCAAAACGAGGTTTTCTGCCATGCGCAAATTTTCCCCTCTCTTTGCCGCTCTGATTCTCACCTTGCTCGCAGCCTGTATCTCCTGTGCTGCGCTGCATTGTCCGCCCCGAAGGGTCATTTCAAAACCTTACGGCATATTCATCGGTCTCAATCCAGCCCATGTCGATCAACTTGCGCCCTACCAGACTGTTGTCATTGAGCCGAGTGCCTTTTCGGCAGCGCAGATTCGGGCACTCCATGACGCAGGCAAAACAGTCTACGGCTATCTGAATATTGGCGCAATTGAAAAGTCCCGCCCCTACTATGCCCGCTTCGCGGCACTGACACTTGCTCCCTATGAAAATTGGGATGACGAGCGCTGGATCAACGTCGCTGCGCCTGTCTGGCAGGCCTTTGTAGTGAATGAACTCGGCGCACAGTATGCCGCGCTCGGGCTGGATGGCTTCTTCCTCGACAACAGCGATGTCTATGCGCTCTATCCGCGTGAAGATATGTTCAAGGGGCTCTGTGCCATCCTGCGCGGCCTCAAACAGTATCAACTTCCCTGCATTCTGAACGGCGGCGATGTCTTTGTTGATGCCTGCATGGATCGCGGCATCGCCGACAATTTGTTTGACGGCATCAACCAGGAGTCTGTATTCACCAGAATCGACTTTGAAAACAATCGCTATACCGCGCAGGACAGCGAGACGCGCCGCTATTTTCAGGATTATCTGAAACGCGCCGCTGCCGCCAAGCTCAAAGTCTATCTCCTGGAATACCGCGCATCGCCCGAACTCTCGTCAGAAATTGACGCCTATTGCAGACAAAATGGCTTCGCATGGTATAACGCGGCAAACAAAGACTTGCAGTGATCTTATTTGAGAGCACGAAACGCAGCGCAATGTGGCAAGTCGCGCCTGCAAAAGAAATGCTGAACTTCTTACGGGCACAATTCCCGCTGATGCAAAACGACAGCCCGACCTCTCAATATTCGAACTGCCGATAATATCTCCGGATTGACAGCGGATGACGCAAAAACAGCTCCATATAGGCGTCAACGCGATTGTTCACTGCGCGCATCATGAGATGAGAAATGCTGCCGCGAAATTCTGCGCTGATTCCAGACATCTCCAGTTCTTTTGTGTCTATTATCACATAATTCGCGCAAACTCGCGGCAAAAAGCGCGCCACGCGCTCCGCCAAGGGACGCTGTTCATCTTCTCCGACAAATAATGTCACTGGCGTATCTGCTTCTATAATCTCCTGCATGCCGTGAAAAAATTCCTGACAACTGATGCTCTTCGTCCGAATCCACATCTGCTCCTCCCAATAGCACATGGCATACGAATAGGTTGCGCCGTATTGATTCCCTGCGCCGATGAAGTAATGTGGAATATCCGGATGTGCCTTGCGAAATGCCACCTGTTCCCTCGCATATGCGTAGGCCCAGGCATCTGCCGCTTTTTCAATTTCTGTCAGATCACGCGCCAGCGCTGCCTCCATTTCCGCGCAGTAACGCGAATAGTCCGGAAATTCTCCGTTTTTATACATCAGGTAATTGGCGACCATGTAAAATTTCAGCTGCTCATTTCTGGGATAGACAATCAGGTAGTCCCGCTTGTCAGAAGCTGTCAGCACAGAATCCGGGGTATCAATAAACGCCCACACACGGGCTCCTTTCGCCTTGACCTTTTCCACCAGCTTCACCATTTCTTCGGTATCTCCCGACACAGAGGAGTAAATTAAAACCGACTTCTCTGTAAAGCGCCGGTTCCCGGTATATAAGAATTCCGCCGCATTTCCTACATAGACCGGCAAGCTGGATTTTCCACGCAAATAAACTTCCACCTGCATACAAGAGGCATAGGTACCGCCAATGCCCATAAAATAAATTCCGTCAAAGCCAGCGTTCCAGATTTCATCTACAATGTTCTCAATTTGCGCGCGCAGCGCCAACGCGCCATTGACACTGGCAATATCTGCTGCTTCATCAAAATTCCGCAGACAAGGCCCCTCTTTCTCTCTCCACATCGCCGCCTGATAGTTCATAGCCCTTCAACTCCTTTTCCAGACAAAGCAACTCTCTGCAGAAATCTGTCGCCTTTGTCTCTAAAATTGCCTCTATCAGCAATTCTGGAAATGCACTGTAAAATTACATTTATCCCCTCGCACATAGTTTCGATTAAATTCTATTGTGCGCCCTTTCGTGTCATATGAGATAGATTCAAATTTCATCACAGCCAGACTTGCATCAATTTCCAGAGTGCGCGCATCCTTTTGATCCAGGTGTGTCAGACATAATTCCTGCTCTGCGCGCTGCAATTGAATTCCATAAATGTTATAGACCTCATACACCGAAAATACAGATAAATCAATGCCGCTGAGTTTAGGAATCAGATACTGTGGCACATAAATTTCTTCTATGGAGACAGGCGCATCATCTGCATAACAGACGCGCTTAATCTCAAAAAGCCCATCGTCCGGCAACAGTCCAAACATGGTGCCGTAGTATGCGCCGGCATGCCTCAGCTTCCGGTAAAGTACTTTCACTGATGGAACGACCTGCTTTTCAAGCATAGTCTGATGAAATCCGGACAACTCATCCAGATTCCGCTCTACCTTTTTCCCCAGCACAAAAACGCCTCTTCCCGGAACCTGATGCAGAATTCCCTCTTGAATCAAAGCATTGTACGCATTGTGCACCGTGCGTCGATTGATTCCATACTGCTCTGCCATTTCGTATTCTGAGGGCAGTGCTACACACAGCGGATACTCACCTGTTTCAATTTTCGCGCGTATCACTTCGCGCAGTTGTAAATACAGCGGATCCTGATAACAGACATTCATCTCTTTCTCTCTGCATCCATTCTTTACCATGCTCCGGCATACTGTAAGGTCTCCGTTGCCGTGCGCGCTCCCTTTTCCATTGCTGCTTCAATTCCGGCTCCCTCATGCAGCGCAAACAGAAAGCCTGCGATATAGCTGTCACCAGCTCCCATGGTATCAACCAAATGCGCACAGGGAATAATGCCAAACGAATGAAACGCCTCACCGTCCCAGCACAGACTTCCCTGCTCTCCCAGCATGGCAATCACAAGCGCAGGCCCAAGCGCACCATAGTGCTGCATCCGTGCGCGAAGTTCCGCGCTGTCTCCGTTCTCTGTCGAAAAGAAGAAATAATCCGTATTCGGAAGGGCTGTCTGACATGCCGCTGCCTCCGGACGATCCGCACCGTCAAAAGCTGTTTTGAGCCCCAGCGCTTTTACGACACCAAACTGATCTTCCACCTTTCCCCAGAGATCACATACCACAAGATCAAACGTCTGCATAAATGAGATATCCTCTTCACACAAACGATATTCTGCCAGAACCCCCTCGTCATACGCTCCAAAAACACGCTCTCCCGCTACAATTTCAACCTGTGTCACGGCAGTCGCACCATGCTTTCTGTGCAGATGCGTGATGTCCACACCCTTTTCGGCAATGCTTCTGCACATCAAGTCTCCATTGGCATCATCTCCCACCAGACCAATGTACGCGCTCTGTCCGCCCAGCCGCACTGTGTACACAGCCATGTTGACTGGTCCCCCGCCGGGATACGGCGTTCCTCCATTCTCATTCCAGTAAAAATCAACGCAGTTACTTCCGACTGCGGCAAGCCTGATTGCCATACGATTCCTCCTGCGCTGGAACTTCGCGTCTCTTTAACGTATTGATAAAATGCACTCGATCCGGGCGCGCAACCGATTTGGAAAATTCAAAAATGCTTCCTTCTTCATCGCTACTACAGCTGGTGAGATAGAAGAGCGCTGCTCCTTCTTTCACGTCAAGATATTCGCTCTCTTCTTCTGTCGCATAAGTAATTCCTATGCTTTCATTCCCCTCTTTCATTTGCACGCCATATTCTTTCAGCACTTCATACAAAGAGATCTGATCCAATGAGTACTTTTCAATACCGGGGCAACGCTCATAATCTGTATAACTCATCTCCAGCATACTGGGAACTGCATCCGCAAGCCGCAGGCGTTTCAGAAAAAACAGTTTATGTCCCAGTGGCAGCTGCAGCCTTTGAGAGAGATAGCGATTGCACTCCACCACCTCCGCGCGCAATACCTTGCTGCCCGGGGTGCATCCGGCCTCTCGGATTTGCTCTGTCGTGGATTTCATATCCCGCAGGTTGCGCTTCATTGGCATCTCTGCCACATACGTTCCGGAACCCTTACGGCTGCAGAGTTTTCCCTCCTCTGTCAGTCGCTGAATCGCAAAGCGGATTGTCGTGCGGGACAGCCCCCAGCGCTCACAGAGCTCACGTTCTCCGGGCAGACGCTCCCCCGGCTTACACGCATGTTGCGCGATATAGTTTTCCAGCCGTTCAATCGCCTCTGCCCGCGGCGCAACTTCTCTTTTCCCCGGCATCTTTTCCAACTTCTTCCAAGTCCTTTCCCCATACCAGCTGGCAAGCGTTTATTTTCCCGGCGCTTTTGCATGATTCTTCCGTTCCCAGAGATAAAAGACCGGAAGTCCAGTGCACACTGCGATCCCGGCACAAATCAGTCCCGGAATGGGCGCCCACACAAACGTGGATACCATCAGCGTACCCGTCATAAACATCGCGACAATCGGCATCAGATAGCCAAACGGCACGCGGTAACTTGGCCGATAGTTTTTCTTCCGACGAAGCACAAAAATGGTGCCGAAGGTCAGAAAGTTTTTGAGCAAAGCAACCAGCGTAAAGTATCCCAACAAATCCGACAGATTTGTCGAAAAAATCAGCGCGATCGCCACGGCACATTGGACAATAATTGAAAAATATGGCGTCTCATACTTCGGATGAACTTTGGCAAATGACTTGAAAAACAGTCCGTCCTTTGCCATTGCATATTCAATTCTCGGCTGAAACATAATGCAGCTGGACAGCGAGCCAATCACCACAATAATTGCCATCACTGCGACGAGAGGCTCTGCATATTTTCCGATCATCGGAATTTTTGATGCCAACAGGGCAATGGGTGCTTCCGAAGCTGCCAGCTCATCCACCGTGAGCAGTCCGGAGGCCACAAACGTCAGCGCCGCATACAGCGCCAATACAATGACTGCCGTCAGAATGAGCCCGAGCGGCATGTTTCTGTGCGGATCCTTGATTTCGCCCGACATATAGCACGCAGCTCCCATACCGTCATAAGACCAGGTTGTCGCCGAAACTCCCGCCAGCAATGCCACAGCACCGCCTGCTCCAGTTCCTGCAATCGGCGTTGACGACAGGAGTAAATCGCTTCGCATGAAAAACAGACCTACGCCGATAATCAATGCAAAGGGAAGTATTTTGAGCGCCGTAATAATCGTTTGAAATTTCCCCCCGTGCTCTACGCTGCGGAGATGAATTCCCATAAAAATCAAAACGAGCAGCACTGCCACGCACTTGAGCGCCAAACCGTGAATTGGAATAAAAACTGCCATGTAATTCACAATCGCGAGCGCCATGATTGAAATGGACGGCGGATCCGTCGCCCAAAAGCTGATCCAGCCACAGAGAAATGCCAGCGGACGCGAGCCTGCCTCGCGAAAGTAGACATACTGCCCTCCATCTTCGGGGTGCGCTGACGCCAGCTCCGCATAGCAGAAATTTGACGGAATTTGAAGCAGACCACCAATGATAAAAGCCAGAACCATAAACAGGCTGCTTCCTGCTGCACCGGCAACCTCAGAGAGCGAAGAAAAGATACCGGAGCCGACCGTTGTTCCAACCCCCAAAGCAATCACCGCTCCAAGACCAAGCTTAC
This sequence comes from uncultured Stomatobaculum sp., assembly GCA_938010625.1. Classification (GTDB taxonomy): domain Bacteria; phylum Bacillota; class Clostridia; order Lachnospirales; family Lachnospiraceae; genus Moryella. The sequence goes on from CALLVJ010000129.1 coordinate 7,345, forward strand.
GTCCCAACTCCTTGTTTGCGTCCGACATCACGAGACTCTCCTTTCAGCGTGAGTGATCTCTGCGCTCTACAAAATCTATTGATCGCGCGCCATTTTCGGTTGCCATATTCCCGTAATATGCACTGATACCAGTGTTTTTATTACCAGATTATACTTTAGCCTTGTGATTTTGTCAATTATCCGTTAGAAATAATCGGTATCTTATGGCCTTTTGCACAAAGATGTTTCTTTTGAAAGCTATTTTCATACCAGTAGAATCGCATCTATCTCAAATTTTCCTTTTTGATCCTCCTATTTTCCCCATATTCTAATACCAATTTCTTTCTCTTCCTCAGCTTCTGCCCATTCTCCGCCACAATGTCGTTCGGCTCATGCCCAGCTGCTCTGCCACCTCGGTCTGTGTCATCCCTGCGTACGTACACATATCATCTACCATCTGTATAAATGCCGCTTCTGTCCGCCCCGAGTTTTCAAAAATCACCTCTGCCTGCCGCATCAGCTTATCTCTTCCGATGGAATCTACGATCGCGCGATAGACAGATGCCTGTGTCGCCGTGGGCATTTCCAGATATAACAGTCCAAACCGTGCAGCACTGGCTTGGATCTCAGATAAGTTTCCGCGCCACTCATACCACAACAAAACCCTACTG
>CALLVJ010000130.1 GCA_938010625.1 uncultured Stomatobaculum sp.
TGCGGTCACGCCGCCCATGGTCGGATCGGTCAGCACCGAGATGAAGAGCTGCCCGCTCTCCTGCAGTCTGCCGAGCGCCTCCGAGGTCTTGACCATCTGCATGAGAGAGATGATGCCCTCCTGCATTCTCGCGCCGCCCGAGCACGCGTAGAGAATCACGGGGAGTTTTTCCTCCGCCGCGCGCTCTGCCATGCGCGCAATCTTTTCGCCGAGGTTATGCCCCATGGAACTCATGAGGAAGCGCGCGTCGCAGACGCCAATCGCGGTCGGAATGCCGTCAATCGTGATTTTTCCGGTCACAACCGCCTCATTGAGACCTGTGCTCTCCTTGACTTCCCAGAGCTTCTGCTCATAGTCCGGGAAGTCGAGCGGATTTACAACCGGGAGTTCCTGATTCCACTCCTCGAAACTGCCGGGATCCGCGAGCAGCTTGATTCTGCGCTTCGCATGAATGCGGACCAGTGCGCCGCAGCTCGGGCAGGCATAATCATTTGCCCGCACTTCCTGTACGCTGTGCACAGCGCCGCACTTTTTGCACTTCCACTGCTTTCCTTCCGGTTCTGCTTCTGTCGTATTTCGCTTGAAAAAATCAATGCGCATTTTCTCTCTGTCACTTTCCGAGGATAAAGGTGAGCTCTGCTTCCACTGCCTTTTCATCCTCTACATATGCTGTCGCTCTGCCCTTGCCGACAGGTCCCTTCACCTTCTCAATTTCGCAGACAAGCCGCAGCCGGTCGCCCGGCACAACTTTCCGCCGAAAGCGCGCGTGATCCACCGCGCCGAAGTAGGCTGTCTTCCCCGCGTTTTCCTCCTGCGAGAGAATGGCAACTGCACCGGTCTGCGCGAGCGCCTCAATGATCAGGACGCCCGGCATGACCGGCTCTCCCGGAAAGTGTCCCCGGAAATAGGGCTCATCAAAACTCACTGCCTTGTAGCCCTCGGCGCGCACGCCGGGCTCGAGCGCCGTGATGCAGTCGATCAGCAAAAACGGATGCCGGTGCGGCAGTATCTTCTCAATCTCTTTGATTCCAAGCCTGACCTGCATGTCACGCCCCGTACTTTCTCATGGCAATCGACGCGTTGTGGCCGCCGAAACCGAGCGAGTTGCTGAGCGCCGCGCGCACCTGCATGTGGCGTCCCCCGCCCTTCACATAGTCGAGCGTGCACTCTGGATCATCGACTTTGAGGCCGGCGGTCTCGTGGACAAAGTCCTCCTGAATGCTCTTTGCGAGCGCCACCGCCTCAACACCGCCGGCTGCGCCGAGCAGATGGCCGATCATCGACTTTGTGGAGCTCACGGCGAGGCGGTCTGCCGCCGCGCCAAAGGCGCTTCGGATCGCGCGGGTCTCGGAGAGATCGTTTAAGTGGGTCGATGTGCCGTGCGCATTTACATAGTCAATGTCCTCTGGACAAAGACCTGCGTCGCGGAGTGCAAAGCGCATCGCCGCCGCGGCGCCCGAGCCGTCCTCGAGCGGGGAGGTGATGTGATTGGCATCGCAGGTCGCACCATAGCCCGCCATCTCAGCGTAAATCTTTGCGCCGCGCTTTACGGCATGAGAGAGTTCCTCGAGCACCAGAATGCCAGCGCCCTCGCCGATCACAAAGCCGTTCCGCTCCCTGTCAAACGGAATCGAAGCCCGCTTCAGATCCTCCGAGGTGCTGAGCGCCGTGAGCTGCATGAAACCAGCCACACCGATCGGGGTAATGCAGGCCTCTGCGCCGCCCGCGAGCATGATGTCTGCGTCGCCGTGCGCAATCGTGCGGAACGCTTCGCCCACATTGTGCGTGCCGGACGCGCAGGCCGTCACAATGTTGATATTTTTGCCTTTCAGGCCACACTGGATTGCGACATTGCCCGCCGCCATGTTGCTGATCATCATCGGGACAAACAGCGGATTCACCATATTGGGGCCCTTGGTGATCAGGCGGTTATACTCTCGCTCAATCGACTGCAGCGAGCCAACGCCCGAGCCGACCGCACATCCCGCCATGTAGGGATCTTCCCCGGCGAGATCAAGCCCGCTGTCTGTGAGCGCCTCTTTCGCCGCAGCGACGGCAAATTGCGAAAAGCGCTCCATGCGGCGCGCCGATTTCATATCCATAAAATCTGTCGCCTTGAAGTCCTTTACTTCGGCGGCAAGTTTCACTTTGAACTTCTCCGTATCGAACTGGGTAATGTGATCAATCCCGACTGTTCCCGCCTTCAGTGCGTTCCAAAATGTCTCTGCGCCAATGCCGATCGGCGTAATAGCGCCGAGCCCGGTTACGACCACTCTTCTTTTTTCCATGTATTGCGTTCTCCTGCAAAGCCGTGTTGCCTGGTTTCAAAGAACGGCGGAAGCTCTTAGATAGAGAGTCCGCCGTCTACGGACAGAACCTGCCCGGTAATATAGGAAGCCTCGTCTCCCGCGAGGAAAGCGACAGCCGCTGCGACATCGTCCGCGCTGCCCATGCGCCCCAGCGGAACGCCCGAGAGAATTGCCTCTTTTGACTTGTCACTGAGCACTGCCGTCATGTCAGTGTCAATAAAACCCGGCGCCACGGCATTGACTGTAATGCCTCTGCTGCCAAGTTCCCGCGCCGCGGCTTTGGTCATGCCGACGAGACCTGCCTTTGCCGCCGCGTAATTCATCTGTCCTGCGTTGCCGTGCAGTCCTGAGTAGGAGGAAATGTTGATGATGCGCCCGCTCTTCTGGCGAAGCATCTTCTTCGCCGCCTGCTGCAGGCAGAAGAACGCGCCGTAAAGGTTCGTCCTGAGAACCTCGTCAAACTGTGCCTCCTTCATGCCAATCAGAAGACCATCGCGGGTGATGCCGGCATTGTTCACGAGAATGTCAACCCGGCTCTCTTTCGCGAGCACTTCCGCAAACATGCGCTGCACCGCCGCCTCGTCGGCGACATTCGCCTGCACGAGAAATGCCTTTCCGCCTGCCGCTTCAATCGCCGCGCGCACCTCTTCCGCCTTCGCCTCCGAGCCGTTGTAATTCAGGGCGACCGCAGCGCCGAGGGACGCGAGACGGAAGGCAATGGCTCTGCCAATGCCACGCGACGCGCCTGTGACCAGCGCTACCTTACCGTTCAAATTGCTCATACTTTCGAAAGATCCTCCATGGTCTCGATGTTCACGACGGTCGCTGCTCTGTCAATCTTCTTTACAAAGCCTGCGAGTGTCTTGCCGGGGCCGAGCTCATAGAAGGTATCCACACCGGCAGCGAGCATATTGCGTATGCTCTGCTCAAAACGCACCGAGCTGTAGACCTGCTCGGTCAGAAGCTGCCTCACGCGATTTGCATCGTCCACCTGATCGCCGGTCACATTCGCATAATAGGGAATGCGGAGCGGGTGAATTTCGGTCTCCGTGAGCACCTTGCCGAGTTCTTCACCCGCCTCTTTCAGGAGTCCTGAGTGGAAGGGGCCGCTCACATTGAGCATGAGCACGCGCTTCACGCCCTTCGCTTTCAGCGCTTCCGCCGCTGCCTCAACCGCCTCCTTCCTGCCCGAAATGACAATCTGCCCCGGACAGTTGTAGTTTGCGATCCAAACTTCCGGGATACCCGCGAGCGTCTCCTCAATCAAGGCTGCCTCTGCGCCGAGCACAGCTGCCATCGCGCCGATCCCCGCCGGCACTGCCGCTTCCATGAGCTCACCGCGCCGCGCGACCACGCGGATCGCATCCATCTCCGAGAGCGCGCCCGCCGCATAGAGCGCCTCGTACTCGCCGAGACTCAAACCCGCCGCTGTGTCCGGCAGGAGTCCCTGCTTCTCGACCACTTTCAGAATTGCAATGCCGGTCGTGACCATGGCGGGCTGGGTGTACTGCGTCAGATTGAGCTTTTCATTTTCCGAAAAGCAGAGCGCTTTCATATCATAGCCGAGAAGCTCCGACGCCTCGTCGAAAACTGCGCGCGCATCGGCATCGGCCTCGCAAAAGCTCTGCCCCATGCCGATTTTCTGCGCGCCCTGTCCCGGAAACAAAAATGCTTTCTTAGACAAAGTTCGCCGCCTTTCTCGCGAGTTCATGACACTCGCGCATCATGTCCTCAATGATCTCACGGCAGGGCTTGATAT
>CALLVJ010000131.1 GCA_938010625.1 uncultured Stomatobaculum sp.
GGGGGAAATGACAATGAAACATGTCGTAAGAGGAACCGTTCTGGCAGGAGCTCTGATGCTCTTTACTGCGGTGTTTGGATTCAGCGCCTATGCTGACGACACAGCAATTAAAACGGTTGGGCTCAAGGTCACGGGTACCATTGATGCCGGTAGTCTGCACGGGGATGAGAAACTCGAGTTCAAACCGGCGGGCAGCCGCTATACAGTGAATCACTATGAAATTCTGAATGAGGGTTCCAGCTGGAAAGAGACCGATGTCCCAGATATTAAGGTTCACCCGCAGGCAGAAGATGGCTACTACTTCCGAGTCAATGCAGCAAGTCAGATTCACCTCGAGGGCGCAGAGTATGTGACTGCGACACGTGAGGACAATGCCTATTCGCTGGTTGTCGAGATCAAGCTTCCGAGCCTTGCATTGCAGGCTTCGAGCATCAAGGAGGCGAATCTCACGGCGACCACGGCGAGCTGGACGGAGTCCCTCGGCGCAGGCTCCTATGAGACCAAGTGGAAGAGAGACGGCAAGTCGATCGGCCTTGTCAGAACCGTGCAGGGCACGAGCCACAATGTCAGTCAGATCTTCACGAAGGCTGGCACCTATTCCTTCCAGGTGCGCGGCGTGAGCGCACAGAATCCGGATTTCCGCGGACCGTGGACTGCCTCCAACGAGATTGTCGTCACGGAGGAGATGGCGAGCGCGCAGCGCGCAAAGAACGCAGCTGCTGAGAGCGCGGGCACCTGGCAGGCAAACGGCGACAAGTGGAGCTTCCAGCTTCCAGATGGCAGCTATGTGAAGGGGGCTTGGAGAAGAATTCGCAACGAGTGGTATGTCTTTGACGAGAACGGGTACATGATCACCGGCTGGTTCAAGGATGGCGACAAGTGGTACTACCTCGACAGCGCGAACGGCAACATGCTCTATAACCGCGTGACGCCGGACGGCTTCCAGCTCGACATCAACGGTGTATGGGTTGCACCGCTCGCAAAGGCACAGTAAGACCGCAGCGGAAATTCACAAGACGCTGTATTTTTCAAGCTTTCTTGAAAAATACAGCGTCTTGTTTTATTATGATGGGAAAAGTTTTTCCTGAGAGAAAACTTTTTGGAATTTCGAGGGCAAAAGCGCAGGAGGAGACTGCTGTGGAAAAGGAAATTGTTTTAATTCCGGGCGATGGCATTGGTCCGGAGATCGTGAGAGAGGCAAAGGCAGTGCTCGCGCATGTCGCAGATAAGTTCGGACATGTGTTTTCGTTTCCTGAGATTGACATGGGCGGCTGCTCCATTGACCGCTATGGCGAGCCGCTGACCGATGAGAACCTGCAGAAAGCAAGGGAGAGCAATGCCGTACTGCTCGGTGCTGTGGGAGGAAACGCTGAGACGTCTCCCTGGTACAAGGTAGAACCCTCGCGCCGCCCGGAGGCAGGTCTCTTGAAGATCCGGAAGGAGCTCGGGCTCTTCGCAAACCTTCGCCCGGCCTTTCTCTATCCAGAGCTCGCAGCGGCCTGTCCCTTGAAGCCGGAACAGATTCAGGGCGGCTTTGACCTCGTGATTGTGAGAGAGCTCACCGGCGGCCTCTATTTTGGAGCGCGCCACACAGAGAAAGTGAACGGTGTCGAGACTGCAGTGGACACGCTGGTCTATACGGAGACAGAGATCCGCCGCATTGCGATCAAGGCCTTCGAGATCGCGGCAAAGCGCCGGAAGTCCCTGATCAGCGTGGACAAGGCAAATGTGCTGGACAGCTCGCGCCTCTGGCGGCGGGTCATGGAAGAAGTCGGAAGGGATTATCCGGAGGTAAAGCTTTCGCATATGCTGGTCGACAACGCGGCGATGCAGCTGGTCTACAATCCCGGACAGTTTGACGTCATTGTGACAGAGAACACGTTTGGCGACATTCTATCGGATGAGGCGAGCATGATCACGGGCTCAATCGGCATGCTGCCGAGCGCAAGCTTGAACGGAACAAAGCTTGGTCTCTATGAGCCAAGTCACGGCTCTGCACCGGATATTGCTGGTCAGGACAGAGCCAATCCGCTCGCAACCATACTCTCGGCGGCGATGCTGCTCCGCTACTCTTTTGATATGGAGACAGAGGCGCGCGCTGTGGAGGGCGCTGTCGCTGCTGTGCTGCGGGACGGCTACCGCACGCCCGATATTTACACTGAGGGCACGAAGAGGGTCGGCACGCGGGAGATGGGCGCGCTGGTCAGAGAGCGCATCTGAACATTTGAATTTGAATTATAGAAATAGAACTTGGAAAGAGGATACAGTTATGTTAAGCGATCATGTCAAGACGGGGATGCAGCAGGCGCCCCACCGCTCTTTATTCAATGCACTTGGTTTCACGCCGGAGGAGATGAAGAAGCCGCTCGTCGGTATCGTCTCTTCCTACAACGAAATTGTGCCGGGGCACATGAACCTCGATAAGATTGTTGAAGCCGTGAAGCTCGGCGTCGCCGAGGCGGGCGGCATGCCGGTTGTGGTGCCGGCGATTGCAGTCTGCGACGGCATTGCGATGGGTCACACAGGCATGAAGTACTCGCTTGTCACGAGAGATCTGATTGCGGACTCAACGGAGTGTCTCGCGCGTGCACACCAGTTTGACGCGATGGTCTGCGTCCCGAACTGCGATAAGAATGTGCCGGGGCTCCTGATGGCGGCGGCGCGCGTCAATATCCCGACCATTTTTGTGAGCGGCGGCCCGATGCTCGCCGGCAGGGTGAAGGGAGAGAAGCGCTCACTCTCGAGCATGTTTGAGGCAGTCGGCGCTTATGCAGCTGGCAAGATGACAGAGGACGATGTCGCTGAGTTTGAGGCGAAGGTCTGTCCGACTTGCGGCAGCTGCTCCGGCATGTACACTGCAAATTCCCTGAACTGCCTGACGGAGGTGCTCGGCATGGGGCTCCGCGGCAACGGTACGATTCCGGCTGTCTACTCGGAGCGCCTGCGTCTCGCAAAGCACGCGGGCAATCAGATCATGGAGCTCTACCGAAAGGATATCCGCCCGCGCGACATCATGACGGAGGCGGCATTCATGAATGCGCTGACTGTCGACATGGCGCTCGGTTGCTCAACCAATACGATGCTGCACCTCCCGGCGATTGCGCACGAGGCAAAGGTGAAAATTGATGTGAACGTCGCGAATGAAGTCTCCGCGCGCACGCCGAACCTCTGCCACCTCGCGCCGGCGGGGCACACCTATATGGAGGATCTGAACGAGGCGGGCGGTGTCTACGCTGTCATGAAGGAGCTCTCAAAGAAGAATCTCATCCACCTCGGCTGCCTGACCGCGACCGGCAGGACAGTCGGCGAGAACATAGAATCTGCGCGAAACCTGGATCCCGAAGTGATTCGCCCGGTCGAAGAGCCGTATTCTACGACGGGCGGCATCGCGATTTTGAACGGCAACATTGCCCCCGAGTCCTGCGTCGTGAAGCGGAGCGCGGTTGCGCCGGAGATGTTACAGCACAGCGGTCCGGCGCGCGTCTTTGACTGCGAGGATGATGCAATTGCGGCAATTAAGGGCGGAAAAATTGTGCCGGGCGATGTCGTCGTGATCCGCTACGAGGGCCCGAAGGGCGGCCCGGGCATGCGCGAGATGTTAAATCCGACCTCGGCGATTGTCGGCATGGGACTTGGCTCCACGGTCGCACTGATCACGGACGGTCGCTTCTCCGGCGCAAGCCGAGGCGCTTCAATTGGTCACGTCGCCCCTGAGGCGGCTGTCGGCGGCCCGATTGCGCTGATTAAAGAGGGCGATATCATCGACATCGACATCGACAAGCACACGCTGAACGCGCGCGTCTCCGAGGAGGAGTTCGCAGAGCGGAAGAAGAGCTGGAAGCCGCGTGTGAACAAAGTGGACGGCTATCTGGTCCGCTATCGCGAGCTTGTGACCGGGGCGCCGCAGGGGGCTGTGCTCTCAGTGGAAGGTTGGCACCATGACTAAACTGAGCGGCGCGGAAATTGTAATCGCCTGCCTCAGGGAACAGGGCGTCGACACCGTCTTTGGCTATCCGGGCGGCGCAATTCTGAATATTTATGATGCACTCTACAAGCATCAGAATGAGATTCACCATGTACTCACGAGTCATGAACAGGGCGCGGCGCATGCAGCCGATGGCTATGCGCGCGCGAGTGGCAAAGTCGGTGTGTGTCTTGCAACCAGCGGACCCGGGGCCACCAACCTCGTGACCGGCATCGCGAGCGCCTATATGGATTCCTCGCCGGTTGTTGCAATCACCTGTAATGTTGCAAATTCCATTCTTGGAAAGGACTCTTTTCAGGAGATTGATATTGCCGGCATCAGCATGCCGATTACCAAATATAATTTTATTGTCAAGGATGTCCGGGAGCTCGCCGCAGTGCTGCGCCGCGCGTTTCAGATTGCGCGGAGCGGTCGCCCGGGTCCGGTGCTGGTCGATATCACGAAGGACGTGACGGCGGCGGAGACCGAATATGAGGCAGCTATGCCGGCGGTGCAGCCGGCTAGTCCGTTTCCGGCAGAAGAGAAAATCGAAGAGGCGCTTGCG